>JAUZQA010000039.1 GCA_030705665.1 Bacillota bacterium | reverse complement strand
CTTCCGCCTGTATGCTTAACATTACGGGCATGTACAAAGTGAACACGGCCTTTCTTTCCAAAATAGCGCAGCATTTCCGGGAAATCGTTCTTTGGATCTGAACCCAGAGAACCACTGCACATTGTTAAGCCGTTATTAGGGCTGTCGACAAGGCCAATAAATCTATCCAGATTTTCTTTATTTGTAATAATCCGTGGAAGACCAAAGATATCCCATGGCGGATCATCCGGGTGAATAGCCATTTTGACGTTTGCTTCCTCGGCCACAGGGATAATTTCTTTTAAGAAATACTCAAGATTTTCCCATAATTTTTCATGATCGACATTTTTATAGTGATCAAATAATGTTTGAAGTTCTTCTTTTTCATAACTTGTATACCAACCAGGAAGTGATAATTCCCCTGTTAACGGATCCATTTTGTCAACAACTGATTCTTCAAAAATTAAGGCCGTTGAGCCGTCTAGTAATCGATAGTCTAACTCCGAACGAGTCCAGTCAAAAATCGGCATAAAGTTATAACAGATTACTGGAATCCCGGCCTTACCAAGATTGCGGATCGTTTCTTTATAGTTCTCAATGTACCTGTCTCGAGTTGGAAGACCAATTTTAATATCCTCATGAATAGGAACACTTTCAATAACAGAAATATGTAGTCCGGCTTCTTCTACCGTATTTTTTAATTCATTAATTTTTTCCAACGGCCAAGACTCACCAACTGGAATATCATAAATAGCAGTGACAATCCCTTTCATCCCTGGGATTTGGCGGATATTCTCCAATGGGATAGAATCAGTTGGTCCGTACCAGCGAAAACCCAATTCCATTTTGTTTCCCCTCCTCTTGTATAGATCCTGCAAAATGCTTGGTCTGAAAATGAAGACCGTGTATTCTATTATTGTTCGGCCTTAATTGATGCCAGTTTATCGACAAACTCTTTGGCGACCTTTTGAACGGAACTATAGTCACCCTCAGTTACACCCTTTGTCAGTGCACTGCCAATCCCAACTGCAAATGCTCCATTTTTAACCCATTTATCAATATTGTCAAGACTTACCCCGCCCGATGGCATTAATTGCACATGTGGGATCGGACCCTTAACATCTTTAATGAAGGAAGGTCCCAAGAGGCTTCCAGGAAAAAGTTTGCAGACATCTACCCCAAATGTTAGTGCTTGCATAACTTCGGTAACGGAGCCGCAGCCTGGCAAGTATGGAATCGCATATCGATTGCACATTGTTGCAATGGCACCATCAAAGTGAGGGCTGACAACAAAACGGGCACCTTTCATGATGGCGATTCTTGCTGTTTCTTCATCCAATACGGTTCCTGCACCGACAATCATTTGAGGGTCTCCATAACGGGATAGTTCAGCAATCGCATCTTCAGCTCCCGGTGTTGAAAAAGTGACCTCAAGTGAACGAATGCCGCCTTTAAATGCTTGTTTGGAAATTTCAACTGCATCTTCTTTATTTTTGCCGCGGACCACTGCAACTAAGTAATTATCGTGCATTTCTTTTAATACTTCGTATTTTTGTAGCATTGGTTTCACCTCGTGTATTTTTGTATATTCATACTTTACCAGTCTCATGGAATTTTTTCTCCAATTCAATCAGACACTTGTATACTAGCATATGAAGTTGAATTTTACCATTAAAAACTTGACAGAAAATATAAATTATGAACATGAATATGTTCATAATATCAAAACCTTTTTTATGATTCAGAGGTGAATTCGCTATAAAAAAACAAAACACCAACCCTTTATAAAGGATTGGTGTTTTGTTTTTTATCTCTTCAATTTTGCCCAGATTTTATCCATCGCTTCCAACGTCGCGTCTTTTGAAACCTTTCCAGCAATATAGGCTTGTAGCTCTGAACCGAATTCTTGGGCAACACCGTCCGGATATTTCATGAATTGCCATTGGAAGGTCTTTCCTTCTTTGGAATACTTGATAAGTTCAGCGCCCAATGGACCAATATCACTTTCATTTACTGGAATGGATTTAAATGCGGGAATATATTTTAAATCATTCACCATTGCTGCTTTTCCTTCTTTTGAAGAAACCATCCAATTTAAAAAATCTTTTGCCGCATTTTTTTCAATTTTTGGGGCATTTTTGTATATGACCCAGTTGCTGGGTACGTCTACAGGCAGTTTGTCAGAAACAACTGGATCGTTACTTAATGGAATTGGAAGAATGCCAATGTCCATTTCGGGTGCAAGTTTATCAAGAATTGGCTGTATCCAGTCTCCTTGCTGAATCATCGCCGTTTGTCCATTGGCGAATTGGGTAACTTCTGAATTGTAGTCAGTTGTTAAAGGATTTTTATTGCCATATTTAACCGTTAAGTCTAAAAGTTTAAAATACTGTTCAAATTGTAAATTTCCTTTAAATTTTTCTGTACCGTTGTTTAATCCTTCAATAAAAGCATTGGGGTCTTTTTGCATGCCAAATGGTATATTCAGGCCATGGTTGGCTAAGACCCACCATTCCGCATACCCAACTGAAAAAGGGGTAAATCCATTGGATTGTAGCCTTTTGGCGGTTTCCTCCAATTGAGAAAAGGTTTTTGGAAGCTCAGTAATGCCTGCTTTTTTAAATATAGCTTTATTGTAAATAAACCCGTAACCTTCGAGGTTCATAGGCTGTCCGTATACTTTCCCAGCGATTGTCATTGGCTTTAATACATCTGGGTACGCATCTTTAATCCAGGGCTGATCGGATAAATCCTCTAATTTATTTTTCCATATTTCAGCATCTTGATAACCCTGGCTTGTGAAAATATCCGGTGGAGATCCTGAAGCAAACTGTGCTTTTAGTGCAGCGGCACTATCAGCCCCTCCACCGACCGTTTGGATAGTAAATTTTGTATTTGGGTGTTCTTTCGTATATTCATTGGTTAGTCTTTTTAGCTGGTCAGTAATTTCTACTTTTTCTTGGAAGATGCTGACGACAACTTCCTTATTTTTTTCATTCTTATTGCTGGAATTGGAAATGCTATGGCTATTTGAACAGGCTGTCGCAAGTAGAATTGAAGCAGATAAAAAGCCAAATAATAAAAACCTTTTCATCTTAAGATCCATTTGTTTTTCCCCCAAAAATACATATTAAAAGATTGAGTTAAAATTATGTTACAATGAAAAAAATATATTTCAAACTAATTATACAAGGCAGGGGGGAGGGTTGGTTTTAATATTTCAGTTTCATTATTAAAACTAACCGGAATTATTATGGGGTGGAGTATACGCAAAAAATTGATTCTCTTTTTGATGCTTGCAACCATTCTCCCTTTTGGTTTATCAATCGCCATTACTTATTATCAAACAGCAAAATCACTGAATGAACAATTTGTTTCAAAAAACTATGACTCAATTGTAAAAGGAAAAGATGATATTACAGCTTATTTGCAGAGCATATCAATGATGACGATGGGTCTCTACCAATACACTCCGTTTATGAATGTCATGAGCAAGGGGATATCCGAAGACTTAATCAACAATCAGGAAGAAATACGGAGAATGTTGATTTACTTATATAACACACGTCCTGAAATTGAACAAATGCATCTATATATCGACAATGGACATGATTCTTTTACCAACTATCACTCAACATTAAGTGGCAGGGGAACGTACAATGATGTCTTCTCACAGCCTTATTATGCAAAATTGATTCGTTCCAAGGAGTTTACTGTAATCGAACCTCCTCATGAGATTTATAGTTATAATCATTTATCCTTTATTCCTGAATCTGAGAAGACCGATGTCTTAAGCTTCCATAATATTATAAGGGATATTCCTTCAGATAAGTTTTTAGGTTTTTTGTCTATTGATATAAATCTATCAAAGTTAAAAGAAATTGCGGACCGTTTATATACAGAAAATGAAGAAGATCTGTACATTATGAATCAAAATGGAATCATTGTCTACTCATCTGACGGGAAACTGATTGGTTCAAAAAATAATGAGAAGTGGTTTCGAAAAGTAAAGCAGGAGGCTTCCTCGAGCAGAAGCCTGAGTTGGAGTGACCCCAAATTCTCAGGCGTTATTATTCATGAAAAGTTCTCCGATAGCGGGCCAAGCAAGGGCTGGTATATAGTGGAGAGAATTCCTTACAGTGTTCTTTATCAAAGTGCTAGAGAAACGGTTATTATCAATATTTTAATAGGGATTTTCACACTAGTTGTGGTGGTATTTGCCACTATGGCTGTTTCATTAAAGTTAACTGCTCCTATAAAGGTATTGATTTCTAATATGAAGAGGGTAGAAAAAGGAGAGTTTCATGCGGATTTTGACTCATTAGGGAATGATGAATTTGGAATGCTGGGCAGGCACTTTAAATTGATGATTGCAAAAATCAATGAATTGATTGAGAAAGAATATAAGCTCGAAATTGAAAATAAATCTACCCAATTGCGAGTATTACAATCACAAGTAAATCCCCATTTCCTTTATAACGCCTTTCAGTCTATTGGTACGTTAGCATTAAAGCATAAAGCAGTCCAAGTTTATTCATTGTTAACTTCCTTATCAAAAATAATGCGATACAGTATGAACATAAATGAGGATGTGGTACCGTTATCGCAGGAAATTGGACATGTAAAATCCTATTTAGCGCTGCAAAAACAACGGTTTGCAGAAAACTTTGAGTTTGAACTAAATATCCAAGAGGACGCAGAAGGCATTCTCGTGCCCAAAATGATTTTACAGCCTCTTGTAGAAAACTGTTTCAAGCATGGGTTTGATCAGCAAGAAGAAAAGTCACATATTCTTATTGAGGCAGCATTGCTTAAAAATAAAACCGTATCTATTACCGTAGATGATAATGGAATAGGGGTTAGCGAACTGCAGTTAAGAAGGATTCAAGAAGAATTAACTGGGAAAGACTTCAAGCATGAGTCGGTACGGGAATCTATTGGATTGAAAAATATCTATGATCGTTTACAGATATACTACCAGCACAATGCTGAAATGATTATAAAAAGTTCTGAAAACAGCGGATTTACGGTTATCATTAAACTGCCAACTCTAATCAGCAAGGGGGTTCAAAAAACATGAAAGTAATCATTGTCGATGATGAACTGCATGTTCGTGAAGGGATTAAACTGCTTGGTGAATGGGACGGGTTAGGTATCGATAAAATTTATGAGGCTGGAAACGGGGATGAAGCCATCCAACTAATTCAAAAATATCGCCCTGAAATCATTTTTTCCGATATGAAGATGCCAAAAATAGATGGAACACAGCTTTTAGAGTGGATTAAAGAGAACCAGCCTAACAGCAAGACAATTGTTGTAACTGGTTACGATGACTATCATTATATGCGGAAGGCTATTACATTTGGCAGCTTTGATTATCTGTTGAAGCCGATTGACCCCGAGATATTAAATCAAACCTTAGAAAAAGCTATTAAGGAATGGAAAAAAGAAGAGGTAAACCGAAGTCGAAACAAGAACACCTACCAATTAATAAATGAAATGAAGCCGGTTTACCGGGATAGAAAGCTCACTCAGTTTTTGAACAATAATATAATTAATACAAATTTATACAAAGAGCTTGGATTCCATGATTCCCAAAAGTATGAAGTAGGATTAGTGCCAATGAGTAGTAGAATCATGGATGCTTTTCAAGGCGATAGAGACTTGGCATATTTTACTGTTTTAAACGTCATTAATGAATTTTTAAGTAAGTATGATTGTGGTATTGGTTTTCGTTATTTGTCCAATAAAGGTGAAATGGTAATAATATTTTGGAGTAATTTTGAGCAAATAGAAACTCTATTCGCTCAAATATATAATTCCTTACAAAAACATCTTGGCATTCGCTGCCCGATGTTCTTGGGTATTCCTGTGAAGAATACCAACTTGATGGATTCTTATCATCATGCCAAACAAGTTTTATTAAGCAGTAATGTTTTAAGTGATACAGAAAACAAAGTATATAGGCAAGAAAGTCAACAAGAGAACAATCTTAATCTTCTGGTGTACGCTTCTGATATTGAATTAGCCGTTCAAGCTGGTGAAATGGGAGCTTTTGAAGGAATATTTGAGGATATATTACAAAAATTTAAGGAAATGAAGTTCTTATCATTAAAACAGCTGATGGAATTGGTAAAAGAATATCAAGTAATATGTAATCGATGGCTTAAGCATTTCAACATTTCTTTGACGTATTCACAGGAAGCAGAAGCACAGATTGGGAGGTTCTTTAATGAAAACGGTGTGTTTCAGCTGGATAAATTTCTAAAAAGGAAAAGAAGGGAGATTTCACTTTTTCTAAAAATAGTAAAGCGGCAAAAGCATCAGGAAAGCCAGAAATCAATTTATGAGATTGAAAAATATTTGCAAACCAATTACGACCGGGATGTAAAATTGCAGGAAATAGCTGATCGTTTTTATTTGAGCAGAGAGTATATTTCAAGGAAATTTAAACAGGAGTTTAAAGAAAATATTTCCGATTATGTAGTGAATTTAAGAATGCAAAAAGCAAAATATTTGCTAACGAACAGTCAGTTGAAAGTTTATGAAATTGCTAGCATGATTGGATACCAAGATGATAAGTATTTTCGTAAGTTGTTTAAAAAAGTTGAAGGAATTACTCCTAATGAATATCGATCAATAGTTCAAAACAACCATATTGTGTAAAAACTATAAAAATGCAACCGGGCGATTTTGTCCGGTTTTTTCGTTCAATATTCTCCACCCTACGTGTCAATGTAAGCCCTTTCAATAATTCTCTTATTCTTTAAAATATAGATAGATTGATTCAGTAAAACATTAATCAAAGAGGGAGATAAACAAAATGGTTAATTACAAATCAATGGGGTTCATAAAAAAATCAGCATTAGTTGGAATTGCAACTGCCTTGACACTGTCATTGGCTGCATGTGGGGGGAGTTCATCGAAAAGTGGATCGAGTGCAAATTCACCGGTAAAAATCATTGTTACAAACAGTAAAGGTGAAATTGATGCTAAATTTAAACAAGCAGCAAAGGATTTTATGAAAGCAAATAAAAACATCCAAGTCGAAGTGGATTCAGCAGCTGTTGGCGATACATTAAATGTGTACGATAAACTTACTGCCTCTGGGAAAACGGTTACAATTGCTATGTTTGATCCCTACGCTGCCCTGCATAAGTACAAAAACGTAGGCATTGATCTTTCAAAAGAGAAGTGGAACGCTGATACAACGGATGCTTTAAAAAATTCAAACGATCAAGTCATTGGCTTCCCATTTGCCGTTGAAGGTATGGGTTTAGTATATAATCAAAAAGTTGTTGAAAAAGCCGTTGGCGGAAATTTTGACCCATTCTCCATCAACACACAGGATAAATTAAAAGGTCTTTTGGATAAGATCAAGGCATCTGGCATTCAATACCCTGTAGCATATCAAACGGAAGCTTGGTCTGTAGGGAATCACTACAGCTCCCTATTCTTGGATCAAGCAAAAGATCCTAATACCATCTTGGATAAGATTAAAGCAGGATCTTTAGATCTTACTAAGAATGAAGCTTGGAACGGCTATTATAATACGTTAGATATGTTGGTATCAAAGGATTATAACAAATATGGCGACCGTCCGCTCGGCCAGTACTATGATGCCGCACACGTAGCTGTTGGTAAAGGAGAATCAGCTATTCTGTTCAATGGTGACTGGGCATTTGATTCTTTACATGCACTTGCTGGTGACAACTTTGGATTTATGCCAGTTCCAATTGACAACAATGCCGATAATCCATTAAATAATAAAATTGCGGTTGGCCCAACACAAGTATTGGTCATCAATAAAAAGGCTTCTACAGAACAACAAGCAGCTGCTGAAAAATTCCTCAATTGGCTTGTATATGATAAGGCAGGACAAGACTTTGTTGTAAATAAAGCTCAAGTAATTTCTGCCTTTAAAAACAATCCAAACAAGGTGACCAACCCGCTGGGTGTAGCAATCAGCGACGCAATTTCTAAAGGTAAGACAATGCCGTTTACCACTAACTATATCAATGCAGCTGACTGGCCAACTACGATTGGGCCGGAAGTTCAAAAGTACATTGGAAAACAAGGTACAAGAGAAGATTTGGCAAAAGCATTCGTCAGCTACTATAAAAGTCATCAAGAGTAATGCCAAGTAAACATATTATTGAATAGTACTAGTGTGGGCGAGTCGTAAGAATCTCGCCCACTTGCATTAAGTGAGAATAGGATGTGAAACTATGAAACATCGAAAAAAAACTCTAGCCAATTTGGGAAATTCGATGTTATTTCTCGGGCCCACTACTGTTTTTTTTGCGATTACGGTTTTGGTTCCATTCATTTACGGAGTATATCTAACCCTAAATAAAATGGATAATCCAACTGATCCAATGGTGTTTTCAGGATTAACGAATTATATAAATGCAATAAAAGATATGGATTTTTGGAGTTCGCTTTGGTTAACGCTTAAATTTGTTCTTGCAACAGTCTTTTTTGTAAATCTTGTTGGCTTTGGTTTGGCGTTCCTGGTAACTTCAGGAATAAAGATTCAAAACTCAATGAGAACAGCGTATTTTACCCCAAATCTAATTGGCGGGCTGGTGCTTGGGTATATCTGGCAATTTGTGTTTGTACAATCATTGCCGACATTAGGAGAAAAGTTAGGAATTCAATGGCTTAAGCTTGGCTGGTTAGGGGATCCCCACATGGCTTTTTGGGCACTTGTTCTGGTTACGATATGGCAAACATCGGGTTATATGATGATTATTTTTATTGCAGGATTGATCAGCATTCCAAAGGATCTAATCGAAGCGGCAAAAATTGATGGAGCAGGTCCATTTAGGAGACTGTTTAGTGTAACTATTCCATTAATGGTCCCTTCCTTTGTTGTAACGATTTTCTTATCATTGAAAAATGCGTTTATGGTGTATGACTTGAATTTCTCGCTGACTAAAGGTGGTCCTTTCAACAGCACCACAATGGTTTCGATGCATGTAGTAAACAAAGCCTTTGTTGAATCAAATTACGGGACAGGGCAGGGAGAAGCAATCATTTTATTTATTATTGTTGCGGTAGTTACAGGTATTCAGGTTTATTCCAGCAAGAAATTGGAGGTTGAAGCATAATGAGCAAACAAAAATTGGTGACTTCCACTTTCACTTATTTGATCTCAATCGTTGCCTTTGTTTGTTTTGTATTCCCTTTCTTTCTGCTTGTTATTAATTCATTCAAAAGTAATGGAGAAATTTTAACCAATCCATTTTCGATGCCCCAGCATTGGAATTTTAGTCATTTTGGCGATGTAATTGCTAAAATGAATTTTTTAGTTACCTTTAAGAATACATTTTTAATTACAACCTTAAGTACTCTTCTTATCGTTGTTTTTTCCTCAATGGCAGCGTACCATTTGGTCCGAAAACCAACTAAATACAATAAAGTATTTTTCACTATTATAGTAGCCTCTATGGTGATACCGTTTCAATCATTAATGATTCCGCTAATTTATATTTATGGCGCAAAGCTGCAATTGATTGATACAATACCGATTCCTTTATTGATTTTCTTTTATATTGGTTTTGGCAGCGCCCTTTCAATTTTTATCTTTCATGGATTTATCAAATCAGTGCCGGTTGAAATTGAGGAGGCAGCCAGAATTGATGGCTGCAATACAATCCAAATATTTTTCCTGATTGTTTTTCCTATGTTAAAACCTATCACAGTAACAGTTGCTATTCTTAATGTATTGTGGATCTGGAATGATTATTTGCTTCCTTCCCTGGTCTTAAATGACCAAAGTGTTTATACAATGCCGGTTCAGATGAAGGTTTTTAATGGTACTTATATGAACAACTGGGAGCTGCTGATTCCTGCAATTCTTTTGACTGTTCTTCCTATCTTAGTTATGTATATGATTGGTCAAAAATCCATTATTAATGGCGTAATGCAAGGGTCAATTAAATAAAAAGCTAACTTTGGAGGAGTAAAGAAATGAAAAAAACATGGTGGAAAGAAGCGATTGTATATCAAGTCTATCCCCGCAGCTTTATGGATAGCAATGGTGATGGAATTGGTGACTTAAAAGGTATAACTTCAAAGTTGGATTATTTAAAAGAACTTGGAATTGATGTTATTTGGATTTCTCCTATGTATAAATCTCCCAATGATGATAATGGCTATGATATTTCTGATTATCAGGATATTATGGATGAGTTCGGAACAATGGCTGATTTTAATAAACTACTGGAAGAAGTCCATAACCGGGGTATGAAACTGATCCTGGACTTAGTGATTAATCATACAAGTGACGAACATCCTTGGTTTATGGAATCTCGGTCATCCAAAGATAATTCGAAAAGAGATTGGTACATTTGGCGGGATGCTAAAGATGGAAAAGAACCAAACAACTGGGAGTCTATTTTTAGCGGCTCCGCGTGGAAATATGACTTAGTAACGAACCAATATTTTATGCACTTATTCTCTGAGCGTCAACCCGATCTGAACTGGGAGAATCCTGAGGTGAGAAACGCTTTATATGAAATGGTGAATTGGTGGCTGGACAAAGGAATTGACGGTTTTCGTGTCGACGCCATTTCCCATATAAAAAAAGAGCCAGGACTATCTGATATGCCAAATCCAAAAAAAGTGGATTATGTTCCTTGTTTTCCGAAAATGATGAATGTCGAGGGAATAGATGAATTCCTCACTGAGTTTTCTCAAAAAACTATTAAAAATTATGATATTATGACGGTAGGAGAAGCAAATGGCGTAGGGATTGATGATGCTGACAAATGGGTTGGCGAAGAAAATGGCTATTTCAATATGATTTTTCAGTTTGAATTTTTGGGGCTTTGGGAAAAAGAACAAGATGGAACGATTGATGTACCGGCAATAAAGAAAAACTTAACAAAATGGCAAAAAGGATTAGAGGGCAGAGGCTGGAACGCTTTGTTTATTGAAAATCATGACCAGCCACGGAGGGTGTCGAGCTGGGGAAATGACAAAAAGTATTGGAAAGAAAGTGCCAAAATGCTGGGTGCTTTATACTTTTTAATGAAAGGCACTCCATATATTTATCAGGGGCAGGAAATCGGAATGACAAACGTTCAATTTCCATCCATTGAAGATTATAACGATGTAGGTATGGTCAACTATTATAAAGTTGAAACAGCTAAGGGACGCCCTCAAGATGAGATCATGAAGGTGATTTGGAAAAAATGCCGCGATAATTCCCGTACACCAATGCAATGGGATTCCGGCAGCATGGGCGGATTTACAACTTCGAATCACACATGGCTAAAATTAAACTCCAATTATAAAGAGATCAATGTTGCGGAACAATTAGAGGACCCTAATTCTATTTTAAATTTCTATAAAAAATTGATACATTTAAGAAAAAACAACGAATTGTTTGTTTATGGTAATTACGAGTTGTTATTGGCTAATCATCCAAGATTATTTGTGTATTGCCGAAAATTACGCGGCAAAAAGGCAATTATTATTAATAATTTCAGTGAAAAGCCAACTAGATTTAAAGTTCCAGCAAATGTATCTTACTCTTCCTCAGAACTTGTTATTAACAATTATAATGGGGCGGAACAAAAATTGCAGAAGGAATTCACACTAAAGCCCTATGAAACAAGAGTATATTTATTGAAATAAAGGGGCATTAGCCCCTTTTATCTGTGATAAAAAAAAAACAGGAAAAGAGTGAGGCAATATGGACGAAAGATGGTTAGTTGGTGCAGATGTAGGCGGCACTACAATCAAAATAGCCTTCATCAATTTGAATGGGGATATTCAATATAACTGGGAAATAGATACAGATACAAGTGAAAGAGGCCTTCATATTCCTGCAGCTATAGCAAGATCTATTGAACGCAAATTAAATGAATTAGGGCAAACAAAGAAACGCCTGATTGGTATTGGAATAGGTGCTCCAGGTCCTGTTAATTTGCAAGATGGATCGATCGATGTAGCTGTTAACTTAGGGTGGGAAAAATTTGCCCTTAAAAAAATTCTCGAACAGGAAACATCTTTGCCTGTAGTTGTTGACAATGATGCAAATATTGCTGCGCTTGGTGAAATGTGGAGAGGTGCCGGTAAAAGGGCAAAGAACCTGATATGTGTAACATTGGGAACGGGAGTAGGCGGAGGAATTATTGTTAACGGCCAGGTTGTCCATGGTGTTAATGGAGCGGGCGGTGAAATCGGCCATATCGTAGCTGTGCCCGTAAATGGATCTCCATGTAATTGTGGAAAATCAGGATGTTTAGAAACTGTGGCATCTGCTACGGGCATTGTCCGTTTAGCAAGAGAAGAGCTATCTTATACAGATCATTTTAGTAAATTGAGAGATTATTATGAAAAAAACAAATCACTAACTGCTAAGTTAGTTTTTGATGCTGCAAACAATGGAGATGAACTAGCAAAGCGAGTGATTCAACAAGTAGTTTATCACTTAGGATTGGCTCTGGCTAATCTAGCAAATGGATTAAACCCTGAAAAAATTGTAATTGGAGGTGGAGTTTCAAAGGCGGGGGATACCTTGATAAAACCTTTACAAGAGGAATTTGCTTTATATGCCTTTCCGAGAGTTGCTCAAGGTGTAGAGATTGTAACTGCGATGCTGGGCAATAGCGCTGGAGTGATTGGGGGAGCCTGGCTGGTAAAAGAAAAAATAATCGATAAATCAACTGTAAAATAAAGCGGTTTTTTGGATACAATCGCCCTGATTTCCATACCTCAAGATGGAATTCAGGGCTTTTTTGCGGCAAATTATTGGGTTATAATTCAAAAATAAACTAAACTTTTAGAGTATAAAACTTTTTTTGCTGGAGGATACATGTCGATTCAAGTTCAAGATTTAAATAAGTCTTTTCGCGTTCATGTCAGGCAGGAAGGCTGGACAGAAGCGTTACGCAGTTTGTTTAAACGGGAATATCAAACCGTTGAAGCAGTGAAGGACGTGTCCTTCACTATTAATACAGGTGAAATTGTCGGTTTCTTAGGACCAAATGGAGCTGGAAAAACAACTACGATTAAGATGTTAGCTGGTTTATTGCATCCTACTTCAGGGAAAATTGATGTGAGCGGTTTTAAGCCGCAGGAGCAGAAGAATGAGTTTAAAAAAATTATGAGTTTGGTAATGGGGCAAAAGAGTCAACTAATATGGGATATTCCACCGATGGAAACCTTTCTGGTGAATAAGAGTGTCTACGAAATTGACGAAAAAATCTTTCGTCAAACCTTAGATGAGTTGGTTGAATTGCTAGAATTAGCGCCCTTACTTGGGAAACCAGTTCGTAATTTGAGTTTAGGGCAGCGGATGAAATGTGAATTAGCGGCCTCGTTATTGCATCGGCCCTCCATTCTTTTCTTAGATGAACCGACGATTGGCTTGGATGTAAATACACAAGAAAAAGTGCGTCAATTT
>JAUZQA010000389.1 GCA_030705665.1 Bacillota bacterium | reverse complement strand
CTGCAATTTTGGAATTAGAACGGGAAGCAATTTTTAGCAAGTGCTGGTTATTTATCGGACACGAATCTGAACTGCCAAACAATGGTGATTTCCATAGAAGAAAAGTAGGAGGCCGTAACCTTTTATTCACTCGCGGAAATGATGGACAAATTAGAGCATTCTATAATAGCTGTCCGCACCGCGGAGCATTAGTTTGCCGTGAAGGAAGAGGAAACTCCAAAGTATTCCGTTGCTTCTATCATGCTTGGAGCTTTAATAATCAGGGTGAACTAGTTGGAATGCCAGACAAAGAAGGATTCACTAAAGATCATAACTGTGATGGTTCAAAAGATTTGGTAACTGTAAAACGCTTGGAAAACTATCGCGGTTTCGTATTTGTTAATTTTGATGATAATGCTATTTCTCTCGAAGATTACCTGGGAAATGCAAAGGAATATATTGACTTAGTGGCAGATCAAGCAGAAGCAGGGGCACACCCAGAAATGGGGATGGAAGTTTTATTGGATCCGCAAGAATATAGTGTGCGCGCAAACTGGAAACTGTTAGGTGAAAACAGTGTTGACCTTTACCATGGAATGCCAACACATAAAACTTATTTTGATATTGTTGCTACTCGCGGTGGTCTCGCTGATAAAGATAATCTAGTGGGAGTTGGGCGTGATCTAGGTAATGGACATGCCGTAATGGAATATACTTCTGCTTGGCCAAGACCAGTAGGAAAGTGGATTCCAGGTTATGGGGAAGAAGCAAAAGGAATTATTGAAAAAAATATTGAGAGATTAGAAGCTAAGTTTGGTAAAGAAAGAGCTGAACGGATTGCGAAAAAGAACCGTAATATCTGGATTTTCCCTAATCTTATTATTAACGATATTATGGCGATTACAATCAGAACATTCTATCCAACCTCACCTGGATACATCGAGGTTACTGGATATGCATTGGCATCTGCTGAGGAAAATGAAAACTTTAGACAAGTTCGTAATGACAGCTTCCTAGAGTTCTTAGGACCAGGCGGTTTTGCGACTCCTGATGATAATGAAGCACTTGAACTTTGTCAGGAAGGCTTCTTAAATAACAAGGAAGTAGAATGGAATGACATCTCGAAAGGAATGAACAGAGAAGTTCCTCAAGCGACAGACGAAGCACAAATGCGCGCATTCTGGCGTGAATGGAATGACCGCGTTACATTTCTTGAAGCTAAAAAAGAAGAAGAAGTTGGGAGGGTAAAGGTATGAAGATAACACGTCAGGAAGTTGAAGACTTTTTATACCATGAAGCAGAGCTTTTGGACAGCTGGAGATTGAAGGAATGGGCAGCACTATTTTCGAACACTGGAACCTATGTGATCCCGCCAATCGGAAATCCTGATGCTGACTTTTCAAAGTCACTGTTTTTAGTTCATGATGATCGTGATCGTTTAGAGCAAAGAGCTTTAAGATTATTGAAAAAAGAAGCTCATGTTGAATATCCGCACTCAACCACACTTCACAATGTAAACAATGTAAGAATTGTTAGTGTTGATGAGGGTTCTGTAAAGGTCAAATGTAATTTTGCAACCTACCGTACAAAGCGCGAAACGCTTGATTGTTATGTCGGTGTTAACGAATACACGTTAGTGAAAGAAAATGGAGAGCTAAAGATCCAAGGTAAGAAGGTTGTGCTTAAACTTGATAGCCTTCGTCCGCATGGAAAGGTAAGTATCATTTTGTAAAATTGCACATATTTGTTAGCGCTCAATCACTGAAATGTGTGAATGAAAAATTTTACACATGTCAGTGATTTGAGTCGTTCTACGATTATTTTAAAAAAATTAGGAGGTCATCCAATGATTCGCTATAAAAAATTAGGGTATGTTGTCTTGAGTGTTACTGACTTAAATAAATCAGTAGATTTTTATGAGAATATTGTTGGCATGCAATTTGTTGAACGGGACGAGAACACTGCCTTTCTTCGATGCAGCGGTGACCATCACAACTTGATTCTTGAACAAGGTGATGAACCGGGGATGAAAAGGGTTGCTTATGAGCTTGAAAAAACAAGTCAATTCCAAGCCGTTTTTGATTATTTAACTGAACAAGGCCTAAATCCAGTTGAGTTAAGTGTAAAAGAGTGTCAAAAGTTAGCACAAGGAAGAACGTTGCGCTTTAAAGACCCATATTTAGGTGTAACGTATGAATTCTATGTTGAAATCATGGAATTAGGGGATCCGTTTGTTCCTAAACGGGCGAGAATTACGAGATTACTTCACGTAGTCTATGAAACAAATAAATTTGATGAGTTATTCGACTTCTTTACGAATACATTAAACTTCAGAGTTTCTGATATTCAAGGCCGGGAAACGGGATGGGCTTGGTTAAGAGCGTTTCCTTCACCGTTCCATCATGACTTCGCTTTGACAAAAGGCAAAGAAAACAAATTGAATCATCTTGCTTTTCAAGCTGAAAGAGTAGATGATGTCGGCATTCAAGTTAACAAATTAAAAGATAATAATGTTCCAATTCTCTTTGGACCGGGCAAACACCATCCGTCAGGCAGCATTTTCCTTTATTTTGCTGATCCAGACGGCTTGACCATTGAGTACAGCCAAGGCATGGAAGAGTTCCCCGAAGAAAACCCAAGGGAAGCACGCCGTTTGGAACCTACGATGGCAACTCTTGATGAATGGGGCGGAAGACCGCAGCCTGGCTGGGGTAAAGTCGGTAAATTAATTACTGAGGATTTTGAAAAAGTTAATCAATAAATTAATTAAGGTGGCGTAAATATGTCAAAAGAAAAGAAGTTTCGGGTAGACTTTCATACACATATTATTCCTGATAATTTTCCGGATCTTGAAGCAAAATATGGTGATGATCGTTTTCCTACATTAAAGCATACCTGCAGCTGCGGGGCTGAAATTTACAAGGATAGCAAGGTATTTAGAAAAATTGAGGATAATGCCTGGGATCCAGAAAAACGAATTGCTCAAATGGACGAAGAAGGAGTAGATGTGCAGGTCTTATCGCCAATTCCCGTTACATTTACGTATTGGGCAGAGCCTGAAAAATGCTTAGAGCTTTCGAAGGCTCAGAATGATTTCATCGCTTCATGTGTAGCAAAATATCCTGATCGTTTTGTCGGCTTAGGTACAGTTCCCCTGCAAGATGCTGATTTAGCCATTGCCGAAATGAAAAGAGCGGTAAATGAACTTGGACTAAAAGGAATTGAAATCGGCAGCAATGCAAATGGCAAAACCTTGGATGATCCTGAAATCCTAAGATTCATCGAAGCAGCAGCAAAAATAGATGTGCCAATTTTTGTCCATCCATGGGCTACTATTGGTGTCGAAAGAATGCCAAAGCATAACTTTATGTATTCGATCGGAATGCCTTCAGAGACTGCACTTGCTGCGGCAAGTTTAATCTTTAGTGGCATTCTTGATAAATATCCAAACTTTAAAATCTGTTTCTCTCATGGCGGGGGCTCACTACCATACCTATTGCCAAGAATCGATCAAGCATGGGAGGTATGGCCGCACATTCGAACTACAGAACAACCGCCGAGTTATTATGCGAAGAAACTCTATTTTGATACATTAGTCTACGATCCTCGTAATTTACAATTCATGCTTGAAAAATTTGGAGCAGATCACATTATCATGGGTACAGACTATCCATTCCTGCTTCGTGAAGTTCCGCCAGGAAAAGTAGTCGAATTGTTAGAATCAGTTACGGAAGAAGAAGTTAGACAGATGCTCGGTGAAAATGCGATCGAATTTCTAGGATTGAGCAAATCAAATTATATTAAGGAAACAGTTAAATAGAGGTCAAAAAAGAACTTTCCACGAAGGAAAGTTCTTTTTTTTAGAAAGCGATATGAAAAGTTTATACATTCAAATGATTTTGTAATTCTTTTAATGTTGATTCAAAAGATTGAAGAAGCAGATGCAGTTTTTCATATTTGGGGAAATCCTTTTTATAAACTCCGATGATATTATAGGTGAGATCTTTAAAATCTGGAAAGGGAATGATACTAAAATCATTCTTGGTACTTTTGGAAAGAATTAGTTCAGGCACTATGCAAAAACCCCAGTTATTTTTGACCATAGACAGGAGCATTTCAAATCCGCCGACTTCAATCCGCTTTAAATCCTTTACTCCTACCAATTTTTCATCAATCTTTTGCCATAAAGCAGATTCCCTTCTGTAGCAAATCATGGTTTGGTTCATTAAATCTTCTTTCTTAATTTCCGTTTTTGCTGCTAATGGATGCCCTTTTCCAACGATAAAAAACAGCTTTTCGTGAAAAATTTTCTTAGACTCCAGATTTGGGAAAGGGATCACGTCTCGAACTAAGCCGATATCGACCAGCCCCGATTCTACCATTTTTGAAACTTCAACGGAATCTGCTGCTTCCAGCATATCAAACGATTGTT
>JAUZQA010000388.1 GCA_030705665.1 Bacillota bacterium | reverse complement strand
TTTTTAAGATGTTTGACTTTTGTCACAGATAAAATGAAAAAGAAGTCTTAGAATAATTTGTGAGGAAGATAAACATAGAAAAAAGCTTGTTGAAATACAGGGAGGGAGAACATGTCAATCTTACCGCAAAAAAATGACCTTGGATTTTTTGAAATCCGTTTAGAATCAATAGGGGGCCTTGGAGCAAACTTAGCAGGGAAAATGTTAGCCGAAGCTGCAGTCTTAGGACTTGGCTTAAATGGTTCTAACTTTTCGTCTTATGGCTCTGAAAAGAAAGGATCTCCTGTAAAAAGTTTTATTCGTTTTTGCGAACCAGGAACACCGATCCGTGATCACAGTCCAATTGAACAACCACATATTGTAGGTGTTTTCCACGAAGCATTATACAAAACAATTGACGTTGTAGCTGGCTTAAATGCGGATGGAATCGTTCTTGTAAATACAACAAGGGATTTCGATGAAGTTAAAAAAGATTTAAAACTTGAATACGGTACACTTGCTATTGTTGATGCACTTGCGATTGCCGTTGAAGAAAAAACAAAAGTTAACACAGCTATGCTTGGTGCTTTATACCGAATTTGTGATTTCTTAAACCCTGATAACATGAGAGCTGTTATCCGGAAGACATTCGAGAAAAAATACCCACATCTTGTTGAACCAAACCTTCGTACATTTAACCGTGGATACAGTGAGGTTCAATTTAAAGAATATAAAGTTCCAGAAGGGGCAGAAGGAAAAAGCTTTACACGCCCGCAGACTCGTCTTGGCTACTTAACACAAGAACTTGGCGGAGTCGTTACCGCTATGGCTAACAGTATTGAAAAAGACTTGAGCGGTTCTAGACAAGGATTCTTGCCTGAATTTAAACAAGATGCATGTATTAACTGTGCAGCATGCGATAACGTTTGTCCGGATATGTGTTTTGTTTGGGAAGAGGGCGAAGACAAACGTGGCAGAAAACAAATGTTCCTTAAAGGAATTGATTATCAATATTGTAAGGGCTGCTTAAAATGCGTAGAAGCATGTCCAACTGATGCACTTAGTGATCTTCGTGAAATGATCGGTTATGCAGATGAACACCGCGTGAAGCAAAACTTTCCGTATATGGCAGGAGGGATTTCTTAATGTCTGTAATTGAAGAAAAAATACCAACTAATCAGAAAGCAGAACAAATTTCTGTATTTGAATCTGGAAACGAAATGGCAGCAATGGCTGCAGCTCAAATAAATTATCATATCATGGGATACTTCCCAATCACACCTTCTACTGAAGTGGCACAATACCTGGACATGATGAAAACTCGCGGTGAGCATGATATTAAACTAATCGCTGCTGATGGTGAGCACGGTTCAGCTGGTATTTGCTACGGTGCTGCTGTTACAGGCGCACGGGTATTTAATGCAACTAGTGCAAATGGCTTCCTTTATATGATTGAACAGCTTCCTGTACAATCTGGAACTCGTTTCCCAATGGTTTTAAACTTAGTTACACGTGCAGTCAGCGGTCCGCTTGATATCCGCGGTGATCATTCAGACCTTTACTATGGCTTGAACACTGGCTGGGTTATCTTAACAGCAAGAACACCTCAGGCTGTATATGATATGAATATTATGGCTCTTAAAGTTGCTGAACACTCTAAAGTGCGCCTTCCTGTTATTGTTGCATACGATGGTTTCTGGACTTCACACCAAAAACGTCGCGTAGAATACTTTAAAGATCGCACCGTTGTTCAAAAATTTGTTGGCGAGCCAAACACATGGGATTATAACTTTGTCAGAGACCCTAAAAAGCCTGTTACTGTTGGGGCTCATATGGACGGAGATAGTCTTCTTAATAATCACTTCCAACAATCTGAAGCAATGTATGCTGCTGGAGAAGTATTCCAGGAAATAGCTGAAGAATATGCGAAAATTTCCGGCAGAGAATATCCTGTTCTAGATTTATATGGAATGGAAGATGCAGAAGTGGCTGTATTCTTGCTAAACTCTGCAGCAGAACAAGCAAAAGACGTTGTCGATAAACTTCGTGCTCAAGGAATTAAAGCTGGTGTTATCAGCCCGAATATTATTCGTCCATTCCCAGCAAAACAAATTCGTGAAGCCCTTAAAAATGTTAAAGCATTATTAGTTGGCGAGCGTGCAGATTCTTTTGGTGCAAATGGTGCAAACTTAACTCATGAAGTAAAAGCTGCTCTACAAGATGATAAAGACAACCAAACAATTGTATTAAGCAGAGTATTTGGTCTTGGTGGAAAAGACTTCTATCCACAAGATGCAGAGGCCTTCTTCCAAATGGCAATTGATGCAAAAGAAAAAGGTTATGCAGAAAAGCCATTTGATTATTTTGGCATCGTTCCAGGTAACCCAGAAAAGGCTCTTAAACCAGTTATTGAACCGCAACATGGTGATGTATACAAATCAGGTTTAATTGATGTTCAAATGGATCCTGAAACAAATAAGTTGAAAGTAAAAATTCCACCGCTTCGTGCGTTGACAAATAAACCAAAAAGATTAGCTTCTGGTCATGGTGCATGCCCAGGCTGCGGAATTTTCTCTGGCCTTGAATTATTCTTTAAAGGAATTGAAGGAGACATTGTAACCTTATTCCAAACAGGCTGTGCATATGTAACGACAACTGCATATCCACATAGTTCACATCGCCAAACAATGATGCACAACTTGTTCCAAAACGGTGCCGCTACCTTATCAGGTACATTAGAAGCATTCCTAGAACTAAAACGCCGTGGTGAAATTCAAGTTTCTGATGATGCAACATTCGTTATGATCACTGGTGATGGCGGTATGGATATTGGTATGGGTTCTGCAATCGGAACTGCCCTTCGCGGCCATAAACTTATTATGCTTGAATATGATAACGAAGGTTATATGAATACAGGTTCACAAATGTCTTATTCTACACCATTTGGTCATATGACAAGTACAACTGGTGTTGGTAAAACGCAAAAAGGTAAAGCATTCCACCATAAGGATACAGCACAAATCATGGCATCAACGAATATTCCTTATGTATTTACAGGTTCTGAAGCATTTCCTCAGGATTTGGTTAAAAAAGGTGCTAAAGCACAGTGGTATGCGCAAAATGTTGGAACTGTTTACGGAAAAATTCTAATCACATGTCCATTAAACTGGAAATCAGAAGACCGTTACGGTGCTGTCATAATGGAAAATGCAGTTAACTCATGTTTCTTCCCACTTTATGAAATTGAGCAAGGTGTCACAACCATTACGTATAACCCAGAAGAGAAAAACAAACGTATTCCACTTTCTGATTGGTTAAAATACATGGGTAAAACAAAGCACCTTCTAAAAGAAGAAAACAAACCAATGCTTGAAGAGTTTGAAGCAGAAGTTGAAAAAAGATGGCTGCGCCTAAAAGCAAAACATGAAAGTCCACTATTATAATGAAAAAAAAGAGAGCAAAGCGGTTTTCCGCTTTGCTTTTTTTCCTTTATTTGCTCAGCAAAACTCCAGCATCAAGTTTAAAGCTTCAAGAGTCTTATTACATCATTTTATGTAAAAATTCAACTAAAAAAGCATCGAGAAAAAGAGAGAAAAATGTCGAAAAAAAGCAAAAAAAATATCAAAAAAATGTCTAAAAATGAAAGATATAGATTGTTTTGACTTATTTTGCGAATGTATTTACTTTTCTTTAAATTATTGCAATAATGCTTCAAGTAGACTATTTATTTTAATTAATGATTTCCTATATTGGGTAATGATTAGGGGGATTATTAGGTTGGAATCCTATAGTATTAGTCGTGCCGAACAAATGTTGCAAGAGATCAAAGCCAAAAGAGAGAGAATGATAGAATTTGCTGACGAGCATGGTTTTACTGGTGAAGAAACCATTAAAGCGAGCCAGGAGCTTGATGAATTGATTAATGAATATCAACGGACATTTCATCCTTTATCAAAGCCGAAGGACGACTTTGGAAGTGCTTTTATTCGAATATTCATGATTTGGGTAAAATCATTTTTTGTGGAAATTTAACTTGCCTACTTCATTCAGTTGAGATATAGGACCCCTAATATTAGGGGTCCTTTTTTTTATATGTGAAATTGTTAACAATGAGAGTTTGATGTGATTTTTATCATTGTCCATTTCTAAATATTTATTATAGTAAAGCTATAAGTATTTTGCTCCTCTTAGAACTATCTCAATGTGAATA
Organism: Bacillota bacterium; assembly: GCA_030705665.1. The sequence continues at coordinate 226 of JAUZQA010000388.1, read as the reverse complement.
AATGCTTCTTATTTTTTATTGCTAGATAATTCTTGCTTTTCAGTAATCTAGTAAAATTCAATTCAGAAAGAAAATTGCTTTGTTTGACTATGCTATTTTTACGATTACGTATCGCAAAAGTGGCATTTTTAAGAAAAAACAGAAGGCAAACGCTTTCAAATTTAATCTTTGACATTACGGAGGAGGGAAAGACCTACATGCACATTGTCGTATGTGTTAAGCAAGT
>JAUZQA010000387.1 GCA_030705665.1 Bacillota bacterium | reverse complement strand
TGTCCCTGTAATCTAGGAGCCAAAATGGAATAACCATAATGTGCAAGTCTTTCCCCAAGATACCGTACACTTTGCGGCGTACCTACAAAACCGTGTGAAATGAGAATCCCAATATCGTTTCCTTTAAACTGAAACTTCTCTGCTCCTTCGACCACCGGATAAGATTCCTTCAATTTTAGTTTCCTCCCTTTTTGATATGCACTACCTAATATTCTTATTAAACATACTTGTTTAGTGAGAATTAATTGATAAGAAAAATCTTCAATACGTGAAGATCATTTTTAGAAAAAAGAGCAATCTTGGCTAAGATTAACTCTTTTTCTATTCTTTATAGTTATTTCAATAGTTATTATTTGATCACTTTTGCTAATTCCTTATCAAAAGAATGACTCCAGAAAGATTGTACATTAACCTTTCCCTGGATTAACTCTACGCTAGAAAAAACGTTGGAGATATCCTGCTCGGAATGTGTATTGGTTTCAGAGAGAGGAATAATATGGGTTGGGCGCTGCTTTTCACCTTCTCTAAAAGTTTGTAAAGCCTGATCATATGGCTGCTTTGTATTCGTTGCTACTATTTTTGACCATACTTCAGGATGCTTTCTTTGCCAATCAGAAGCTTTGTTAAGTCTTTCAATATAATCTACAATAGCTGCATGCTTAACTGGATCATTAATAGCTGCTGTTGCAACATTGATCGGGAAGTTTCCTGATAAAATATTTTTTGCGCTCTCAAGCGTTCTTGCACCATTTTGGTGCGCAGCTAGAATGGCGTTCCCATAGCTTGCTAAAGCATCCACGTTCCCTCCAATTAGTGCAGTCAGACCATCAGCAGTTGATAATTGAACCGGAGTAATATCATTCCAGGTTAGTCCTGCTTTCTGCAGCATTTTTAAAAGAAAATAATGAGCAGTTGTACTATTTACATAGGCTACTTTTTTTCCTTTCAAATCTGCAACATTTTTAATCTTCGATCCTTTCGGAACCACCAATTCTTGCTGCAATGTATTAGATTGTTGAATTGCAATCACTTTAGATTGATCCCCATTTTTCGATAAAGAAGAAAAAATAGGTGGAATCTCACTAGTAATACCAAAGTCAATATGTCCAGCTGTCATAGCTTCCAGAATTAAATTTCCTCCCTGAAATACGCTATATTCCACTTTATATGGGGTATTATCCAAGCCCGCTGCTTTAATTGCCTCCTCATTGCTCCCCCAGCCCGTTTGGCCAACTTTTAACGTAACCCCTCTCAGATCTGTTTTTCCTGCTTTGGCTTCTGCTTTTGCAGCCGTTTTATTACTCGTATTGTTATTGGAGGTACACCCCGTTAACCCAAGTAAAGCCAAAAGCCCGATAATCAAAAATAAAATACTAAATTTTTTCATCCTATTTCCCTCGCCACCCTGATATTTTTAGTGTTTCATTCACATTCTGATCATTTTCATTTGATAATCTTTAAACTTTGCTCTCCTAGCTCATCCGCTTTTTTAATAGCTTCTTCTACTAAAGTATGAGTTACTTCAAATTCTAAATTGCTCAATGCTTCTAGATTCCACTTTATGCCTTTTGCAATTTTCTTTATTTTTTCATTGGAGGAGTTCGCATCAACACCCAGTTGCTTCAAAGTTACGGGAAGATTCAATTGATTAAGAGTTCGAATTAATCTAGTAATTTCTATTTCAGATCTTCTTTCCAACAAAAATTGTGCAATTAATCCAAATATGACCTTCTCGCCATGAAGACTTATATGCGTTTCAGAAAGTGCCGTCATACTATCATGTATAGCATGTGCTGCTGCGAAACGATATCTTCCGCTAGTAATGCTTCCTACCACCCCGGCTAAAGCGAGAACAGCATCAACAACCTCTTTAAAGGCTCTCGTTGGCTGCTTTTCTCTATTATCTTCAACCGCCTGTACAGCATGAGTCTCCAATACAGATAAGGCATATTTGGCCGTGTTCAACGAAACTTGATAGGCAAGATCGTATTCGTTATTTTTGTTATTCGGAACATTCTCATACCATTTGACAATGGTATCTCCTATTCCCGATTGTAAATATCTAACCGGGGCTTCTACTAATATTTTTGTATCTGCCAAAACAATCGTTGGTGATATTTGTAACGGACGATGATCAATAACCTTTCCGCTTTCATCATAAATAACTGTTAAAGCTGACCATGCTGCACAAGTTGCGGCTATTGTTGGAATCGTAACAACCGGGAGATTAGTATTTTCAGCAACTGCTTTAGCCACATCTAAAACACTGCCGCCCCCCACACCAATGACGACTCCCGCATGGTTCTTTTTTGCAATATTGGAATACGTTTGTATTGCTTGATTAGTGCAAAAGCCGGAAAAAATTTCTGTATCATACAAAACTCCATTTTCATTTAAACTATTAAATAATTCGTTTCCAGCTGCCTCAAGTGCCTGATTACCACCAATGATTAAAGCCTTGTAACTGATTAACGAAATATATTTGCCGGATGAACGTATAATATTTTCTTCATTTATATATAGATCTGGTGCTTTAATTTGTATCAAAATGAATCACTCCTTCACTGGGTTTAACCGATTAATATTATTAAATTAGTCGGAATTAATCACATATAAAATACACTTATACGAATGTCGATTGTTTATTTTCCCAAACAGTACTGGAAATCTCCCTGCGCAAAACCGGCATGACTTCACTTGCAAATCGCTCAAGCTGCTCTTTTTGTTCTTCTATACCGAGGCCTTCAACACTAATACTTTGGACTTGATGCCCGAATGCTTCATGATATTGTAAAATCTTTTCGATTACTTGATCAGCACTTCCCACTAATGCAGAACCTCTTTGGATATGATCTTCAAGATCCTTAAAAGGGGACTGATTGAACTTTGAGGCCTCTGTACCCATATAAGCGTCATAGTATGGGCGATAGCGCTTGATTGCTTCTTCTGTGGTATTGGCCAAATATAACCCTCTGGCACCTGCACCAACCACTGCTTTTTCAGGGTCGTATCCATAATGTTCCAGCCTTTGGCGATAATGATCAATTAGTTCTTTATACTTTAGCATGGGATGAAAAGTATTTGATGAAAATATCGGTTCACCGTTCTTTGCAGCCAACTCCGTTGAAAGTGGGCTTGATGCACTGCCATGCCAAATTGGTATATGTTTTTGATATGGCCTTGGTTCAGTAGTCACTCGGTTTAACGGTGGACGGTATTTACCTTCCCAGGTTACATTTTCTTCATTCCATAATCTTTTAAGTAATTCATACCTCTCAGCTAAAGATGCCCACTGCTCTTCTTCGCTTATTCCAAATAACGGATAGTGGCGAGGATCATTTCCTTTTCCAATCATAAGCTCTAATCTTCCGTCCGAAAGATGATCTACTGTTGCATAATCCTCAGCAACACGTACGGGGTCAAGAACACTTAAAACCGAGACAGTCGGCAGCAAGCGGATTTTCGATGTTTTTGCCGCAATCGCCGTTAGCATAACTGCTGGTGATGACGATAAAAATGGCGCACCATGCCGTTCACCCACACCATAGCCATCAAAACCGAGCGATTCAGCAAAAACTGCTTGGTCAATCACTTGTTGAATTCTTTCATGAGCGGTGAACCTCTCTCCTGTCACAGGATTAAGGTGATTTCCCATAAGATCAAACAAAACAAATTTCATCCTTCATTCCTCCGATACTATTTTTTATAAAGTTTTTTTAGATAGGATCATGACATGCGACCCAATGCCCAGCTTGAATTTCTCTAAATAAGGGTTGTTCCTCTCGGCAACGGGCAGTTGCTGCCGGACAGCGGGTATGAAATCTACATCCGGATGGCGGCTTAGTCGGCGATGGTATTTCCCCCTGAATGGAAATCGTCTCTCTGGATTTAGCTGGATCAATAAGGGGGATTGAACCAATTAACCCTTTTGTATAATGATGGGCAGGATGCAGGAACAATTCCTCACTAGTTGCGATTTCGACCATTTGCCCCAAATACATCACACCAATGCTATCAGAGATATGGCGGACAATATTTAGCCCATGGGCAATAAATAAATAGGTTAATTCCCGTTCACGCTGTAAATCCTGCAGTAAATTGACAATTTGCGCCTGTACGGAGACGTCTAATGCGGACACCGCTTCATCTGCCAGAACAAACAAGGGATTAAGCGCCAGCGCTCTTGCGATCGAGATCCGTTGGCGCTGTCCTCCGGAAAACTCATGTGGAAAACGATCAGCGTCACTTTTATTTAAACCTACTACCTCTAATAACTCTTGAATCCTAAAATGTCTTTCTTTTTGACTAAATGATTCATGAACCCGAAGAGGCTCTCCGATAATATCGCTTACTTTCCAGCGCGGGTCGACAGACCCATATGGGTCCTGATAAATGACCTGCATATCCTTCCGCTTTTGGC
>JAUZQA010000386.1 GCA_030705665.1 Bacillota bacterium | reverse complement strand
AATTTGAATATCGAGAGTATGTTGTTCAAATTCTCTCTTTTTCAAATCATCCAATTGGTTATTTAATTCATTCCATTGATCGGAATGTAATTCTTTTTGCATTTGGTTCTGCAATTTTAGTTCATCCAATGACTGACTAACAGATAAATTGGCAGTCTGTTGAATTTGCAATAATTCCGCTAAATAATCTTTTCTGTGCAATTCCTGATTATTCTCATTCATTATCTCCAAATTTTTATAAACCTCTGGATGTTTATCCTTGTTAATAAACAGCCCCATATAACAATCGCTCCTTAATTTATTGAATGAAATATCATATGCAACTCTGGGGAAATTAGGGACAGAATTATATGTTTGGAGGTATACTTTACCTAGGAAGGAGCTGTAATATGAAAATGATTGATGCCCATATTCATTTGGATCATTACAAAGACAATGAAATAGACTTATTGATGGCCGATTCTGCAAGTATTGAATGGCTGCTTTCCGTTTCTTTTGATTTGGAATCCTGTAAACGAAATCTACAATTAGCGAAAACATATAACAAGGTAAAGACTGCCTTTGGATACCATCCAGAACAATCTTTACCAGCCAAAGAATATTTAAATGAATTGGTGGATTGGATGGAAAAGCACCGAAATGAAATGGCTGCGATTGGGGAGGTAGGGCTGCCCTATTATTTAAGAAAGAAACAAAAGATGTCCTCTGAACAGTATTCTCATTACATTGCACTACTGGAACTATTTGTGAAGTTAGCTAAAAACTGGGGTAAGCCAATTGTACTCCATGCTGTTTATGATGATGCTCCAATTGTCTGTGAACTGTTAGAGAATTTCAGAATTCCTAAAGCTCATTTTCATTGGTTTAAAGGTGATCAAAAAACAATAGCTAGAATGATCGAAAATGGTTATTATATTTCAATTACACCAGACGTTTTATATGAGCAAGAGATCCAAAAGCTAGTTTACACGTATCCATTAGAACAAACGATGGTAGAAACGGATGGACCTTGGCCGTTTAAAGGACCTTTTTTGCATAAAATGACACATCCTAATATGATGAAAGATACCATCGATATGATTGCTAAAATTAAAAATATACCAAAAGAAAAGGTGTTCGAAAGAGTGTTTCAAAATACGAAAGATTTCTATGAAATAATATAATAATAAATGTAAATTTCCGAGTTAATAGTAAAATCAAAAAAATATTAAAAATTAGTATGTTCAAACAGCTTTTCTTATTATATAATATCGAATACAGGGGGACTTATTTGTACATATAGATACAAATTTTAGATCGGTCTACTAATTTGTGTCTAAAAAAATTAGATCGTTCTAATTCATTCTCCTGTGAAACAAGAAAGGTGGTGGATATTCAAGGTATCAGTAGTTCATCATTGAAAGGAAAAAGTTTACTGCTGCAAACTTAACTTTTCCACTTAATTTTGAAAGCGTTTTATCTTAAACTTATGACATACTTATCGTTTTAGGTGCTTCGTTTTTAGAGATTCTGTTTTTAGGGGATTCATTTATATTTAAATGCAACCGTTTTCATTTTACTTACTTTCAATATTTGAGTGGATATCAATTAGGGGAATTTAAAAGAGGGGGATTTAAATGGCACAAGAAGCAAAAAAGGTCAACTCATTACCGCGGAAGAAACCAACACGAGCTCGCTTCGCAATTTTAGCACTTCTTTTTATCATTACAGCAATCAACTATCTTGACAGAACAAATCTCTCAGTTGCCGCATCATCCATCCAGAAGGATTTAGGACTAGATCCGGTTACCCTTGGTTTGATTATGTCAGCTTTTGGTTGGTCCTACGCATTTATGCAAATTCCGGGTGGATGGCTACTAGACCGTTTCGGTCCTCGGCTAACATATGCCATTTCGCTATGTACATGGTCAATTACAACGCTTTGCTTAGGATTTGCAAGGAGTTTTGCATCTTTTTTTGGTCTTCGTCTTGCCCTGGGGATCACCGAAGCACCAGCGTTTCCAACCAACAGCCGTGTAGTTGCCGCTTGGTTTCCAAAGCAGGAACGCGCAATGGCTACAGGAGTTTATACAGCTGGTGAATATGTAGGATTAGCTTTTGCCACTCCGATCTTGTTCTGGCTTCTATCGAATTTTGGATGGCATACTATATTTATGGTAACTGGTATTGTCGGGGTTCTCTTTACATTTGTTTGGGTTAAATTTTATCGTGACCCTAAATACAGTAAAAGCATTAATCAGCAGGAGATGGACTATATTCGTGAAGGCGGCGGATTAGCTGAAAATGCTGTAGAAAAACATAAAGTTACATGGTCAGAGGTTAAACAACTTCTTAAATATCGCCAAATCTGGGGTATTAGTTATACCCAATTCTCAGTTGCATCCATGCTATATTTTTTCTTAACATGGTTCCCAACCTATCTTGTTCAAGAAAAGCATATGTCATTCATTAAAGCCGGATTCATGGGCTCGCTACCTTATGTTGCAGCATGTGCTGGCGTTTTACTTGCCGGAACATGGTCAGATAAAATGGTTAAAACAGGCAAGACATTAACAGTAGCGAGGAAAACACCAATCATCACTGGCGCATTTGGTGCATGTTTAATCGTTCTTGCCAACTACACCCAAGTACCAGGCTTAGTCATTGCGATCATGTCAGTTGCCTTTTTCTCTCAAGGTATGGCAGCAACTGGATGGGTAATGGTTTCTGACCTGGCTCCAACGAAATTAGTTGGCTTAGCAGGGGGAGTTTTTAACGTAGCGGCTAATATTTCTGGGATCCTTACACCAATTATCATCGGCGTTATTGTTCAAAAAACAGGTTCATTTACTGGTGCTTTAGTTTACATGGCTCTTCTTGCTTTATCTGGGGCGTTATCACTTCTTCTTGTTGTTGGAAAGATTGAGCGGCTTAAGCTTAAAGAAGATTAAAAGATTGGTAAAATAAATCTGGACACTTGTTAAATGATTGCTTCAAAATATTTTAAAAAGATTTGAAAAGAACTTTACCTCTTCACAGATATAGTGTAAATTCTATATCTGTGCCAGGGAGGCAAAGTTCTTTTTGCTTTAAATCCTTATCATGATTGAATTAAACCAACATTAGATTGACATTGTTTAAATCGCAAAACTATAATTTAATTAGCGCTTGTTTAAAAGTGACAATTCTTTATATTAAACGTAGTAAATTATATTTCATGGAATAAGTAGATGGTGATTTATGATGACACAAAAAAAACGTGTAACCCTTTTGGACGTTGCCAAACATGCTGGGGTATCCAGAGCTACAGCTTCACTGATCGTTCGGGGAAGTCCAAAAATAGCTGAAAAAACACGAAGAAAAGTATTAGAATCAATGCGGGAACTTGGATATGTTTATGACCGTGTAGCTGCAAATATGAGGTCTCAAAGTTCTTCAACAGTTGGCTTAATTATAACTGATATAGCCAACCCTTTTTATGCAGAACTACTAAGGGGTGTACATAATGCGTTGGAAGAGGCAGGGTACATTGTGTTTTTGGGAACAACTTTTGATTCTGACGCCAAGCAAGAGCAACTAATTTCGAGAATGCTCGAACATCGGGTTGGTGGAATTATTCTATGTCCTGTTTCAGACACCTCAAAAGAAACATCTGAACGGATCAAGAATATGGACATTCCTATTGTACTTGCTGTTCGTGAACTAGAAGATGTATCAAGTGATTATGTAGGTATTGATTATGCCGCTGGTGCACAAATGGCCGTTAATCACTTAATCCAAAAAGGGCATCGCAGAATTGCTTTTTTAGGAGGAACCTCAGGATCTTCTGCCTGGAGAGAGCGAAGGCGCGGATATTGTATGGCGTTATCTCAAGCGGGAATTGAAATTGATGAATCCTTGATTGTTGAGAGCGCTGTCTCGAGGGATGGCGGGACGGAAGCTGTTCATAAAGTTCTAAGACATTTAAAACCACCAACAGCTATTTTTTGTTTTAATGATTTAGTTGCACATGGTGTCTTGCAGGGATTAAAGGTAAATGGATTGACACCTGGAGAGGAAATTGCGGTGGTTGGATTCGACAATAATAACGAAGCACCTTTGTATAATCCTCCACTTACTACCGTTTCTTCATTTGCAAGACTTATAGGATCCCAAGCAGCAAATTTATTGCATAACCGTATGCTGAATAGAGATCGTGAAAAACAACGAATTATTTTACAGCCGGAATTAGTTGTCAGAAAATCTTCATAGTAATTTAATATGTAGAGAAGGGAGCATAATATGCTCCCTTCTTTGAATTTAGATCGATCTAGTAAATTTGATTAATATTTATGAAAATTCAAGAAATCTATTGCCAGCCAATAAATATTGGAGTAATATGATGATAGCGCTTACTTAACATGTTTAAATCGTTTTTAAGAAGTGAGGTGGAGTAAAAAAAGGTTTTTACAAAGCTTTTTTCTT
>JAUZQA010000385.1 GCA_030705665.1 Bacillota bacterium | reverse complement strand
TTTTATAATTTTTAGAATTATGCTACTTTAATTATTGTAGAATAAAAGGGCGGTGAAAAATTGAATTATGTAGAAGCTAACTCAAATTTAATGGAGAAGTCACAAAATAAGGCTTCCACATCTTTTACGTCCAGCCAGAAATTTAATCATTTCAAAGGACTTTCGATGGTGCTGATCGGGGCAGTACTATGGGGGATATCCGGGACTGCTGCCCAAGTATTATTTCAACATTTTGGAATTAGTCCAGAATGGCTGGTTTCAGTGCGTATGAGTGCTGCCGGACTTTTAATGCTTATAGGTATTACGATTACATCAGGTATAAAATATACCTTTACAGTATGGAAAGACAAAAAGGATGCTTTTAAATTAGGGTTATTTGGAATCATCGGTTTACTCGGTGTTCAATATTCCTATTTTGCATCAATAAACTACGGGAATGCAGCCACTGGAACGATTCTTCAGTATATGGGGCCGGTCTTTATTACCATCTATGTTGCATTGAGTCGTCAGCGGATGCCGCAAATTTCACAGGTGATTTCCGTCTTTCTGGCAATTTTCGGCGCGTTTTTACTTGTCACAAACGGTGATTATCATCGTTTTTCAATCTCACCGCTGGCAGTATTTTGGGGAATTATATCAGCGGTCACGTTGGCATTTTATTCACTTTATCCTAAAGGATTATTGCAAAAATATGGTGCAGCCCTCATTTCAGGCTGGGGGATGCTGATTGGCGGTATCGGAATGGGATTCATTCACTCGCCATGGAATTTTTCTGGGCAAAATTCATTACCTACATGGCTGCTTGTCAGTTTTGTGGTTATTTTCGGAACACTTATTGCGTTTTATGTTTATATTGCAAGTTTAAAATATATTTCTGCGGCAGAAGCCAGTGTATTGTCCTGTGGGGAGCCGCTCTCAGCCACCATTATTACCGTAGCCTTTTTGCATGTCCATTTTGGCTGGGCTGCATTATTGGGTGGTTTGAGCATACTTGTTACCGTCACCATCATGGCTCGCCAGGGGCCATCTGAAAATTAAATAACTATTAGCCAGCAGCCTATCAAAAAAGAGGGCTGCTTTTTTTCATCAATTATGTAGCGAAATAATGAATAAATAAAAGATTACATGCTAAGCCTTTTAAGTAAAGAAAAATAGAAAGGAGAGGGAGGATGTTATCATTAAGAGGAGATGCTCATAGACTATTTATCCAACTAAAAAGGCACTCAACAAACAATCAAGAATTTAAATACATGAAACGACTTCATGAAATCGAAAAAATACAGGAATTTTATAATTCAATTAATAGTAATACCCTGAAGCAAGTTTATTATTGCATGCTCAAAGAGAAGAAGGGCTCAGGAATTATTCCGATTCTTGTTTCTTCTATTCCTTGGTTATTGCTGCTGTTTTCAAAACAATTACAGGATTATCTCTTTCAAGAGGGGAGTATTCTGTGGATTGTATTTGTTATTGTCTATATTATTATTATCACCATAAGTGTCATTCTTCACTTTCGGGAAAATTCATGGGCATCCGTTCATATCGAAATTATTAAGGATATATTAACAGATCGGGAAAAGCAGTATTCTTCCTGCTGAGAACCAGGCAAACTAAAAAATTCTCTCATGCAAATATAAAAAATGGTTTAGGAAAACATACTAAAAAAGGGGGTAAATGCATGGCAGTCAGTCCTGGGACAGATAAAAAGACTTTTTGCATGAGCGAATATGATCCGTTAAAGCGCGTTATTTTATGCCAGCCGCAATATATGACCATACGGGAAGTTATAAATGAAACACAAGAACATTTTAAAGACGAAGGAATACATATTGAACGTGCTCTCCTTCAACATGGGGAATTTGTAAAAACCTTGCAGGATCATGGAATTGAAGTTATTCTACTGCCGTATCATAAAAAATATCCAGAACAAGTTTTTACTCGTGATATTGGCTTTACATTAGGTCAAACAATCTTTGTGGCTAAAATGGCAACGGATGTTCGCAGAGGGGAAGAGGATGTTTTAAAACAATGGCTCGAAGATGAAGAAATCTCTTATTATAATTTAGCAGAGGAAAGAATTGAAGGCGGAGATGTGGTAATTGATCGAGAAACGGTATATGTGGGACTAAGTAATCGAACGGATATGAAAGCGGTCGAACAATTGCAGCGTCTATTAATTCAATTCAACGTCATCGCTATTCCATTTAAAGAAAAATATCTTCATCTAGACTGTGTTTTTAATGTTGTTTCACCAGAGGTGGCGATTATTTATCCACAAGCTTTAACAAAAAAGGACATTGACTTTTTTGCTTCACGTTATGAATTGATTGAGGTTTCGGAAGAAGAACAATTTCAACTGGGCACAAATGTGTTGAGCATTGGAAATAAACGATTATTTAGTCTACCAGTAAACAAAAATGTTAATACACAACTGCGTAATCGGGGTTTTGAAGTCATTGAAGTGGATATAACCGAAATTATAAAATCTGGAGGATCTTTTCGATGTTGTACGCTTCCGATTTTAAGGGAAACATAAGGGAAATGGCCGAAAAAACGCTTGGATTCTGATCCAAGCGTTTTTATTTAAGGGAAAAACTGCTTTTAGGTTAATTTTTCTTCTTCACAGATGACAAAATCGTTTCCTCAATCCATGTTTTTCGATTTTTTATAAACGAAATCCAATCATAAAACCGTTTGACTCCGAGGACCAGGGAGATAATGATGCCGCTTGAGGCTACGAACAAAGCAAATAATTCGATCATATTGTAATTCATGATATTTCCCCATCTGATACTTCCTGCAAAATCTCCTGTAACAATACTCATTCCGAACATTTGGCCAATAACAGAGTAGAGCGTCAATATGAGAAGCAGCAGACTATTTTTTTTGGCGGTTACATTTTCCTGATATTTATACAAACTGTATAGAGCTTCCTTTGCATTCTTATATAATTGTTCAATATTGAATGTCTTTCGAATTTGAAAGAAGATCTCTTGGCTTCGAGACTCTGTAACTAATTCCAAGGAGAAAAAATTAGCGGTAAACGAGTTAATCGAAAAAATCAATTTTTCCATTTCCTTGATATCACGATCCGTGTCCATTACAGCATGGGCATGTGCTAATTTTAATAAGACAACTTTATGAAATAGATTTAATAACAGTCCGTAGTAAAATTTTCCGTAAATATTGTTGGCTAACTCAGTGAGGATAGGGACATTTTCATTCGTAATACAAGTAAAAATATGTTCATCAATGACAAAATGTGTGCGGGGCGCCCAACGATTATAACTATGATGGTCTAAGTAGTCTTGAATATATTCAAGATTATTGGCACTAACATACAATTCTCCATTGGCATCTAAACCAGATAGGCTCCCTGCCCGATAAACGTCTACCTTGTCAAAGGTTTCATCGCTTTTTACGGATAACAAGGATTGGACATACATTCGTTCATCCTCAAAAAAAGGAAAGCTTTCAAAATAAGCTTCTTTTTTGGTTTTTCTTTCAAAAAAGTTTGTCAGCCCATCGAACAAATAATCAAACACAAAGGATTCTATTGAAGTAAAAATTTTACCACCGCATTCAATTTTTACTTTTTCCTCCCGGCTGGTAATGGGCTCCAGTACACGAAAAAGTGAACCAAATTCAAGTGCATGCGACATTAGCAGCTCCGTCAATTCAGTTCTAATCGTTAATAATCCTAGTTCAAATGGACAGAGTGTTACATCAATGGAGTTCACTTTAAATGGGACTGAAACATAATCATTTTTTAGACAGCCTTCAAGGTTTAATCGCTTTGAGAATCTCTGAAATCCTTTTTGGTCTTCTGAGTGAGGAAAAAGAATCCGGTTTGTAAAGGAAAGGAAATACGCTTCCAAATTACGGTGGGATACATGAAAATCGCCATAAAAAGCATGTTCATCCTCGATATGATCTAAACGAAAAGGCTTAAAATCGTTTTGCTTTAAAAAAGGAAACATGTTTTGTTCAATTCCGTTTTTTAAAGAAAATGGAAAAATAAATTGGAAAACAGCGATTTCTAAATTCTTTTCGGTAATTTCTAGTTTTTGCATGACAAGTTGCCCTTTCGAATACTAATATCAACAATGTAACCAAGTTTTTTTGAAATTAAACGAAAAAATTTTCTGATGCACAAATGAGCCTAAAGTAAAAAAGGCGGAAACCATTGATGGTTTCCGCCTTTTTGATCAGTTAAATGCATTTACTTTGATTGTTGGAAGGACATCTTGTAATGTTCTTTGTTCTTCAGCAGTTAATGGGACAAGAGGTAATCGAAGACCCCCTACATGTATTCCATTCATGTTTAATGCCGCTTTAACCGGAGCCGGGTTTGGTGCAGCAAACAATGCTCTCATAATTGGAAGCAGGCGGCGATGCTCTGAAGCAGCTTTTTGATGGTCCCCGCTGTTAAAACTATTGATCATGTCTTGCAATTCA
>JAUZQA010000384.1 GCA_030705665.1 Bacillota bacterium | reverse complement strand
TTTGCTGGTATTGCGCAATTATTGTCAAAAGTAATAACTGAATATACTCCATTAAATATCTCCATGGGATATTTACTTTTATTGCTTAATATTCCTGTAGCTATACTTGGCTGGAGGAAGGTTGGAAAGTCCTTTACGCTTTATAGTTTTTTGAGCGTTGTCTTTTCAACAATTTTTTTAGAGATCATTCCGATTAAACATGTGGCTCATGATCTCTTATTAAATGCCGTATTTGGCGGTGTCATCTTAGCAATAGGTGTTGGCTTTACCTTGAAATGGGGAGCGTCAACCGGCGGATTAGATATCATTGCCATGGTATTATCCCGGCAAAAAGATAAGCCGGTTGGAAATTATATGTTTATCCTAAACGGAATTATTATCCTTACAGCAGGATATCTTTACGGTTGGGAAAAAGCACTGTACACGCTTGTTACCCTCTACACATCTACAAGAGTTATTGACGCTATTCATACAAGGCATGAAAAGCTGACAGCTCTTATTGTGACAAGGAAAGGCGAAGATCTGAGTAAGGCAATTCAATCTAAGCTAGTAAGAGGAATAACGACAATCTCTGCAAAAGGTGCCTATACAAATGAGTCCAAGGAAATGCTAATGATCGTCATTACGCGTTACGAACTATTCGATTTGGAACGGATCATTAAAGAAGTCGATCCAAGGGCATTTACCAATGTCATTGAAACAACCAATGTGGTTGGTTTTTTTCGCAGAGATTAAACATAGGAGGGATACATATGCGTGTAATTTTTATTCTTTTAGCTTTATTAATGGCAGCGCCCTTAATTGACAGCAAAGCAGCCTCAATGCAACCCAGTAAAGAAAGCGATCAGGTTTATCGGAAAATATATAAGCTGGGGTATATGGGTAACTATGTCATTACGGGTGAGGCAAAAGGTTCCTTTTATTATAGTGTGGAGGATGGACACGTTCAGTATATTCAGGAGAAAAAGGTGGACTTAAAAGGAAAACAAACCTTGTGGCATCCTTTTAAAATTATGATCAATATCCCCAAAACAGCTCTGCCTGAAAATGGTTCCGTTATCGTCACTTTTTATAAAAAGGAAGGAAAAACAGGTACATACCCGATTGTACTTGAGCAATTTTTCCATTAAAAACAGGCCACGCCCCTAAACATGGTTTAGGGGCGAGGTCCGTTTTACGAGTTAAGCTGATCAAGCTCATCTTGCATTTCATGCAGCTGACTTTGTTCGGCAATGGTTGAGTTTGCAAAGGCTGAACTCAATGCATTTTTAGCTTTTTCCATAGCGGATTGTCTGTCATTTGTACTGGCGGATTTGGCCATCTCAACAAATCTTCGGGCTTCTTGAAATAATTGGTTACCCATCTTATAATCCTCCAAAAGAAGAATCATGCTTATTGGCCATTTTAAAGGCTTCTGCTTCTGCATATGTCATGTGATAGGGGATACGCTCGGCATGCTTACTAACAGAATCCTTCCCTTGTTGGACAAAGCGCTTCGATTTGTTTGATCTACCCATTCGAATCCCTCCAATATTGAGCTTGTTCACTCACAAGGACATACTGTCCTTTGTGTATGAAGAAGCATTGCTGCTTCTTTTGTAGTATGCCCAGGAGAACCGTAACCAATTAGGTAATCAATGTCACTTCACGAAAGATTCAAAAAGTCGGCTAGATAAGCAGCAACCCCATCCTCCTCATTGCTGAGGGTAACTTCATTGGCGATATTTTTGACTTGATCAATTCCATTCCCCATTGCAATGCCGTGACCAGCATATTCAAGCATTTCTAAATCATTGTCCTCATCACCGAATGCGATGATTCTTTCCGCTGGGATATTATAATAATCTGCAGCCTTTTTCAAACCAACCGCTTTACTGAGTCCCCTGCGGATAATTTCAATAACATGCCACGGTGCTGCCCAGCTGCGGTGTTCAATGACTTCAGCGTGTGTTTCAGATAAGTGATTTCGAAGGAGTTTTAAGTGTTCCTCTTCGGTATGAATTAACAGGCTGGTTGGGGAATCATGTAAGTAATTAACTAAGTCGCCAGTTGTGATCTTTGGATTGCCAAAGCCAAAGATATCCAGAAGTTTTTCGTCGTGATAATGAAAATAGACATCATCCATTACCTCGGCAACAATATTATAAAATTGATAAGACCTGCAGACATCCACAATGTTTTTGGCTACTTTAATATCAAGCGGATAATGATAAGTTCCCCAGCTATGATCAAGCGGGTGATGAATAAATGCACCGTTAAAATTAACAATAGGGGTATCGAGTCCAAGCTCACGATAATACAATTCACTGGAACGAAATGGTCTACCTGTCGCAATCATCACAACATGGCCCATTTCTCGGGCTTTATTAAGGACTGTCTTCGTTTTCGGTGAAATGGTTTTATCATCCTTTAACAATGTTCCATCTAAATCCAATGCGATTAAATGTCGTTCAGCCATCAAGTCACCTTCTTCTTCATCATTTAGTTTAAGTTGTTTTTTTAGAAAAATGTATCCGTAAGTGTTAAACTATCTATGGGTTTTATAAAAAGTGGAAAAAGGCATTTAATCTTTCTATAATAATTACTATGTTAACAATTTTATATCTATCCTGTAAAAAATTTCACTTCATGAAATTTTTACAGTTTATATAATTGAGGGGGAAGTTCTTTGGTTGTTGTTGAGAAAGATAGAGTTGAAAATATTCCACTCCTCCATGTTGTTAAAAAGAATGAAAAGCTGGAAAAGCTCCCGCTTGTTATTTTTATTCATGGCTTTAAAAGCGTAAAGGAACGGAATCTACATTATGCTTACCTTTTGGCTGAAGCTGGTTTTCGTGTCGTCATGCCGGAAGTCCTGTACCATGGAGAAAGGGATCACGGTTTAAATGAAAAAGAATTTTATATCCGTTTCTGGGAAATGGTACTAAATACCATAGATGAAATTCAGAAGCTTAAGGAATCTTATCTAAAAAAAGGTTTGATTGATCCGGAAAAGATTGGATTAGCCGGCACTTCGATGGGCGGGATCGTAACTTTAGGAGCATTGACCCAATATAGATGGATTAAGGCAGCCGTGAGCCTAATGGGAATGCCTTCGTATGAGGAGTTTTCACTTTGGCAGTTGGAACAGCTTAAAGCTCAGGGGTTAACCCTTCCGTTTACTGCGGAACAAATTGATGAACAGTTAAGAATTCTTCGGGAGTATGATATTAGTCATCAACCTGAAAAACTTGATAACAGGCCGTTATTATTCTGGCATGGAAAAAAAGATCCACTTGTACCTTACCCGTTAACCCATCAATTTTTCGAAAAGGTAAAGCCCAGCTATCAAGATGATCCGGAAAAAATTCGCTTTATCACAGACCAAAGAGCAGGTCATAATGTCAGCCTTGAGGGTGTTGAGGCAACTGTTGACTGGTTTATCAATTACTTACAATAAAGAAGGGTGAAACACACGATGAATGAAGAACTAAAAGAGAGTATTATGGGTGCGCTTGAACTTGTCATAGACCCGGAACTTGGGATTGATATCGTTAATTTAGGTTTAATTTATGATCTTAAAATGGATGATGAAGGAAATCTTACAGTAGATATGACTTTGACAGCAATGGGCTGCCCGCTTGCCGGTACGATCGTTGACCAAGTTAAAAGAGCTTTAGCAGATATACCTGAAGTTAAAGATGTCGAAGTAAACATTGTCTGGAATCCGCCATGGAACAAAGACATGATGTCAAGATATGCAAAAATAGCTTTGGGAATTAAATAAAACAAATCACAAATGAAAAACAGCAGACATCTGCTGTTTTTTAGTTTCCTCACATTTTAGTCACAATGATCCGCACAGTTTGTGAGATACCTCACTTTTTTAAAATATTAACACCATTATAATACAGGTAATAAGGCTGTAGGATGGAAAAGGCCGTTTGCAGGAGGCGTTTCATATGGTGTTTAGCCGTGATTTTAATAAAGATCCCTTTATTGTTATTTGGGAATTAACCCGGGCATGTCAATTAAAGTGCCTGCATTGTCGTGCGGATGCCCAATATCTTCGTGACCCTCGCGAATTAACTTTCGAAGAAGGTAAGAATCTAATTGATCAAATATATGATATGAATAATCCAATGCTCGTATTTACAGGGGGAGACCCGTTAATGCGGGAGGATGTATTTGATATCGCCAAATATGCTGTCGAAAAAGGGGTTCGTGTTTCGATGACACCGAGTGCTACCCCCAATGTAACAAAAGAAGCAATGGAAAAAGCAAAAAATGTTGGATTATCACGCTGGGCTTTTAGTCTTGATGGCCCAACTGCTGAAATTCATGACCATTTCCGCGGTACTGCCGGTTCTTTTGATTTAACATTAGAAAGAATCAAATATTTGCATGAACTTGAGATTCCTGTTCAAATCAATACCGTAATTTCTCGTTATAATATCGATTATTTAGATGAAATGGCTAAAATGGT
>JAUZQA010000383.1 GCA_030705665.1 Bacillota bacterium | reverse complement strand
TTTTTATTTATGATGTCAGCCAATGGAGCCGGATATTCACGTTTGCCATGTTCTATACTTTTACATATTTAAATCAATCGATTCAATCGTCCTTTATTTTTTATGTGCAAAAGTTAATCATTATCTCGGGAATATGGATAATTTTAGCATTAGTTGTTTTTGAAATCGGACTTGCAGTAAAATCGACCATCGAACAATACCCAAGAAAGTGGAGGAAAAGAAGTTCACCGAGTGAAATACATTCTTCTTTTTAATGAACTTTTGACAAAAACAATGGGATATTTACAAAATTTTGGCGATTTAGACATGAAATTGGCGATAATTTAGCGACATTTGTATAATGACAATAAATATACTTTACAAAACTTTTACTTTTAATAAAATCGATATATGTGTATCGATAGTTTTTTGGAACACTATTAAAAAACAGGGAGGAGAAAAAGTGGAACCGATCATCCGTTTGGAGAATGTCTTTTTTTCTTATAAAATCAATGAACAAACATCTGTTCCAGTCTTAAAAGATGTGTCATTTTCTATTTTCCCTGGAGAGTACGTCGCCATTATTGGACACAATGGTTCAGGTAAGTCAACTTTATCAAAGCATTTAAACGGCTTATTGAAACCTGAAGCAGGTAATGTTTGGGTGCATGGGCTAAATACCAACGATGAAAGTAAAAAGAGGGAAATCCGCAAAGCAGTTGGTATGGTTTTTCAGCATCCAGATAATCAAATTGTTGCGACAATTGTGGAAGAAGATGTGGCATTTGGTCTTGAAAACATTGGAATCCCAAGAGAGGAAATGAGGAAGCGAATTGATGAGGCATTAAGTGTTGTGAAAATGTCTGATTTTCGCAAAAGGCCGCCCCATCATCTATCAGGAGGACAAAAACAAAGGGTTGCCATTGCAGGAGTGTTAGCCATGCAGCCTGATTGTATCGTGTTTGATGAAGCGACAAGTATGCTGGATAGCTTTGGCCGCAAAGAAGTACTACAAATAATGAAAAACATGAATGATATGGGGATGACGATTGTTACTGTCACTCACCGAATGTCTGAAGCAGCCGAAGCAGACCGTATTATTGTGGTAGAAGGCGGACAAGTTGTTATGGATGGTTCACCGCGTGAAATTTTTCAACATAAAGAGCAACTAGCTGAGCTTCAATTGGATGTACCGTCTGTCAGCCAAATAGCTGAAATCATTCACAAACAATTTCCAAACTTTTCAAACAGTTTGATTCAAGAAGACGAGCTCGTCTCAGAAGTAGTGAGGCTAGATAGGAGTACAGGAGGGATTAAAGCTGAACAGTCCCAAGCAGCCTCTCATTGAGGTAATAAATTTATCGCATACATATATGAAAAATACGCCAATGGAACATGTTGCTCTAAAGGGTGTTAATATGTATGCGGAAGAAGGAGAATGTATTGCTATCATTGGGCATACTGGTTCGGGAAAATCGACGTTAATTCAGCATTTTAATGGGTTAATGAGACCTGAAGCAGGTAAGGTAGTAATCGATGGACATGATTTATCAAAAAGAACTGCCGACCTGAAAAAACTGCGGCGAACGGTTGGACTTGTTTTCCAAAATCCAGAAGATCAAATTTTCGAAAAAATTATTGGTGATGACATCGCCTATGGGCCCTTTAAACTTGGATTGCCACTTAAAGAAGTCAGGGAGCGGGCTAAATGGGCAATGGGTGTTGTTGGACTGGACTTTGAAGAAATGAAGGACCGTCAGACTTTTGCCCTAAGCGGCGGACAAAAACGGAAAGTTGCACTTGCCGGCATATTGGCATTAAAACCAAAAATTTTGGTGCTTGACGAGCCAACTGCAGGCTTAGACCCAAGATCCAGAAATGAGTTGTTAGAAAACATTAAGTATCTGAATAAGGAAGAAAAATTAACAGTGTTATTTGTTTCGCACAATATGGAGGAAGTGGCCTTTTTAGCCGATAGAGTTTATGTAATGGCAAATGGAACGGACGTATTAAATGGGACACCTAAAGAAATTTTTTCAGATAAAGAAAAACTTGAGCGTTTTCAAATTGGTACACCTGAAACCGTTCAGATTCTTTACCGACTCGCGGATCTTGGATATAAGGTTAATACATCTGCTTTTACCATCTCAGAAGCATCAGCCGAAATTATGAAGGTCCTTTCCAGTGCAAAGGGGGGGCACAATGTCTAGTGAATTTGAACTGACCAGGAATATTACTATTGGTCAGTATGTGCCAACAGATTCCTACATTCATCGATTAGACCCAAGAATTAAGCTATTTTTATTTATCATTCTTGTATTAGCCATTGCTTTTAATACTAGTTATATGGGAAACCTTATTGGCCTTATTTTATCTTTTTATTTATTTTGGGCATCCAGAATTCCAATTAGCTATGGTCTGTCAGGTGTAAAGCCGGCGATTCCCTTTATTGTTATTTTAGCAATTCTGCAGTTGCTTTTTCAGGGTGGGGTTTTTTCTCATGGTAGGGTATTTGTTCATTACGGATTTATTCTGATTACGAGTGAAAGTATTCGTTTAGTTATTGTCTCCACTGTTAGGTTTATAGAAATTATCTTTTTAAGCAGTGTGTTAACTCTTTCGACATCGATTACAGAGTTAACGCATTCGATCCAAAGTTTGTTAAGTCCGCTTCATAAAATTAAATTTCCAGTCCATGAAATATCATTAATTACCACGATTGCGATTCGCTTTGTTCCAACCTTTGCGATGGAAATGGAAAAAATGATGAAGGCGCAGGCATCAAGAGGCGCTGATTTTGGATCTGGGAGCTGGTGGAGGATCATCCAGAGAACGAAGGACATGTTCCCGATAATCATCCCTTTATTTAATACAGCCTTATCAAGGGCTGAAGATTTAATTTTAGCGATGGAGTCACGTTGCTATACTCCTGGCGGTGAGCGGACATCCTTTCTTGTTTATAAAGCTGGGACGAGAGATTACGTTATTCTAATTGTTGGGTTAATCTTAGCCATATTTTTATTCTTTTATAGCTTTCCTTACTAATAGGCATTCTAAGATATACACTATAGAGAAATTATATAAAAATTTGTCCTAAAGGGGGATAAATCAATGAAAAAGTCTTTAACGGTACGAGATATCGTTATCGCGGGTGTTTTAGGGGCAGTTGCCATTCTATTAGGTGTTACTAGGCTGGGATATATTCCAGTTCCGACTGCAGCTGGTAATGCTACGATCATGCACATACCCGCAATCATCGGCGGTATCATGCAAGGCCCGGCTGTAGGTCTGATTGTCGGTGCAATATTCGGTGTGTCTTCGTTTTTAAATGCAACGGTTCCATTGTTTAAAGATCCGCTTGTTGCGATTATACCGCGCCTTTTTATTGGTGTTGTGGCATGGCTGGTATATGTGGGGATTCGCCGCAAGAGTGAGTTTCTGGCAATTGCAGTATCAGCCTTTTTAGGAACATTAACCAATACGGCACTTGTATTGGGTATGGCAGTAGTTCGTCATTATATGGACGCAAAGGTTGCTTGGACAGTAGCGATAACAAATGGAATTCCAGAGGCCATTGTGGGAATGATCGTGACATTAGCAGTTGTTTTATCATGGAAACAAATTGGGAAAAGCAAGAAATCAAAGATATCAGATGATGTAGAATGATGGGACAAATTACAGATGTACCTGGTGTAAAGGTCGGACAAAAAGAGAATATGGATGCCTTGACGGGATGTACGGTTGTTCTTTTTGAAGATGGAGCTGTTGGGGGAGTAGATGTAAGAGGGTCTGCTCCCGGCACCAGAGAAACAGATTTATTGAACCCAATCAACCTTGTCGAAAAGCTTCATGGAATTCTTTTGAGCGGCGGCAGCGCATTTGGCTTGGATGCTGCGTCAGGAGTCATGCAATATCTAGAAGAGCAAGGTATTGGTCTTGATGTAGGTGTTGCGAAGGTCCCTATTGTTCCAGGAGCAGTCCTGTTTGACCTTGCTGTAGGAGATTCAAAGGTACGTCCCGATAAAGAAATGGGTTATGAAGCGGCCCAATCAGCTTCCTCAGAAAAATTCAAAACGGGAAATGCTGGAGCAGGCTGCGGGGCAACAGTCGGCAAACTGGCTGGACCTGTTTTTTGCATGAAGGGCGGACTTGGGAGTGCTTCGGTCCGCTTAGAAAACGGGATTGTCATTGGAGCTATTGTCGCTGTCAATGCAGTGGGAGATGTCCGTAATCCCGCGACTGGAAAAATTATGGCTGGGCCTTATGATCGGAAAAGAAGCACTATGCTTGATAGTATGGAGTTACTTGAGAAAAACTACCATGCAGTCATTCCAGCGGGCACCAATACGACAATTGGCGTTGTGGCCATAAATGCTAGTTTAACAAAAAGTGAAGCTAACAAAGTTGCGCAAATGGCTCAGGATGGATACGCAAGGACGATATATCCAGTACATACAATGAACGATGGCGATACCATTTTTGCAGCAGCAACTGGTGGAATTCGCA
>JAUZQA010000382.1 GCA_030705665.1 Bacillota bacterium | reverse complement strand
TTTCCCATGGTTTCGACAGTTTTTGAAAAAGTGTCGTCCGGATCCACAACAATGCCCTCGGGAAAATGGCCGTTGCTCCTTTCAAAGGTATCCAACGTCAGGTTATACTCTAAATTAAAAAGGATTACATATGTACCTGCCGATGAAAAATCACGAAACCGTTTTGATGCAAGATTATTTTCACGTATGTCGGTAATGTTTCTGAAAAAAATGATGGAGTAAAGCGGCACATCCCCATTTTTAAAAATCGTATTGTACTTGCAGAGATACCATTGCCATTCATCATACTCGCTCTTAGCCTTGATGAGCATCGATCCTTGTGGAACACCTGCTTTCAGCTTGACATAAAGAGCATGCAATTCATCCAAGCTCTCAGGTGCGATGAGTCCAGAAACAAAATAACTCTCAATCGTATAAGGTTTCTGTATCATGTAAAAAAAATCCGGGGAACCAGCATAAAACTCTAATAGATCAGTGTTAAAATCATATTTTGCTATATACTGATTTGTATTTTCGATGATGATCCGAAAAAGCTGCTCTGTTTCTTCCAATTTCGATAATTCAACGTTTTTCCTTTTCCGTCCTGTGATGTCGGAAAAGGATATTTTAGCAGAAACTGAGGTGTCATCAATGTTCTGTTTATGGGTCATTGAACTAACCTCCAATCAAAAATCTCTTTATGGCACAAGTTACGATTCCTTTAGTGGTTCAAACGGCTGACACCCTTATAGGAAAATAATACCACATCAAAAGGGAAGAAAATTCAAATTTTCTGTTAATTTTTATTTCTATTGAACTATTACTGCTATGAAGAAAAATATGTATAGGATCGCTGGCGACAGGACCGTTATTTATTTAAAA
The DNA here is from genome assembly GCA_030705665.1 of Bacillota bacterium. The sequence continues at coordinate 3,631 of JAUZQA010000382.1, read as the reverse complement.
AGATTGTCCCTATTCCAATGATAAAAATACCAATAATCGAATACATCGTAATCTTCTGCTGTAAAACGAGAATCGATAAAATAGTAACAAGCACGGCATAGACGCCCGTTTGAATACCGCCAAGCATGACGGTATTGCCAAATAGTTTGCTGCCTTGAATGAAACCCCACGATAGGATGATGTTTCCTATAAAAGAAAGCGGAAGAAAATATACATTAAACTTAATGCTGTCTTTCAATGTTGGCTGGAAATAGGATGCTGATAAAATGGGCAGTAATGAAAAAACAATGGAACCCAATATAATGGCACCGATGACAAGAAACTTCATAAGAATATCTCCTCTCCTTTAAGTTCAGTGAGCGGGCTTTTGCTTTGCCCTACCTGGGAATTTTTCAATCACCTACACTTTTCCTTTTCTTGTATATCCTTCACAATATCTTCAATCGTTACATTTCCGAGCACTTTTTCTAGCGCGATTTGGGCGGTGGACAGGATCGGAATGATGGAGTCTTGAATATTCCTGCCTACCGGGCATTGTGGATTTGGATTTTCGTGGACACTAAATAATTCATTGTCCTGCACGACATCCACTGCTTTATAGACGTCCAGAAGTGTAATATCCGCTAATTCCCTGGCGAGCTTCGCCCCAGCGATTCCTGGATGTACCTCCACTAACCCTGCTTTTTTCAGCATCCCGATGATTTTTCTAATTAAGGCAGGATTGGTATTGACACTTCCCGCTAAAAACTCCGAAGAACTCACCCCGTCTTTATTCATTTCAATAAGAGTTAAAATATGAACGCCTACAGCAAACCGACTGCTGATGGACATAATGAATCACCTTTCTTGTCATAATAATGATATCTTATTATACATCAAAAAATTATTGACAACAGCAGTTATTGTAACTATTATAATTACATGTAATCAATTTAATTACAACTAATCCTAAATGGAGGGATTTTCAATGAAAATATTAGTAACTGGAGCAACAGGTAAATTGGGTGGCAAAGTGGTTGAAACATTATTAAAAACGGTACAGGCAAGCGACCTTGCTGTCAGTGTTCGTAATCCGGAGAAGGCGGAAGCTTTGAAGGTTCGCGGTGTGGAAGTTCGCCACGGTGATTTTGACCTTCCGGAAACATTGGAGGCTGCATTCGCAGGCATCGATCGCTTATTAATTATCTCTGCAGACGGGGACAATGAGACGAGAATTCGTCAGCATGCCAATGCGGTTGCAGCAGCACAGCGGGCCGGAGTGAAATTCATTGCCTACACAAGCCTCGTGAATGCAACCGAGAGCCAAAACCTATTCGCCCCTACTCATAAAGCAACAGAAGCAGCAATTGTGAAAACAGGCATTCCATACTCCTTCTTGCGCAACAACTGGTACTTGGAGAATGAAATTCCGAGCATTCAAGGTGTTCAAGCTGGAGCTCCATGGGTGACATCCGCAGGAGCTGGCAAGGTTGGCTGGGCCCCTCAGCAAGATTATGCAGAAGCAGCAGCAGCCGTCCTAACTGGTGACGGTCACGAAAATTCTGTTTATGAGCTTTCCGGTCGGTTATTGACACAGGAAGAAATCGCTGCTGCCCTTGGCGAAGTGATTGGTAAAGAAGTAACTGTCCAGCAGGTTGATGACGCAACATATGCAGAGATTATGAAAGGCGTTGGCGTACCAGATTTCCTTATTCCATTGGTAGTCGACATCCAAAAGAGCATTCGCGAAAACACATTAGCGGTTGAGAGCAATGATTTTGAAAAGCTTCTAGGCCGTCCGGCTACAGCAATTAAGGATGCTTTGAAACAGATTGTTTAATAAAATTGAGGCCTGATTGTTCGAAAAGCTGCCTACGGGCAGCTTTTTTTGCTAATTAATTTTCATTTTTACTCAACATACTTTGAGATAATTAACTTCCTGATGTTCTCCAAATGGTTGTACATTGCTTCATATGCACCCTCTGAATCCCTCATTCTTATTGCATTCACTATTTTTTGATGGTCATCCAGCGATTGTTTTGGAGATCTTTTATTGGAAAGGCTGATGAGCCGACTTTTATCAACATGTAAAAATGTGGAGGTCAATATTTTCGGTAATATTGAGTTCCCAGATAAAATCGCAATTTTACAGTGAAACTCCTCATCTTCTTCAGGTGTTAAAAATCCTCTTATTTGTACTTGTGATTGATGTTTGATAACCAAACTTTCCAATTCTTCTATATCTTGATCCGATGCTCTCTCTGCTGCAAGACTGGCAATTTGCGGTTCAAGCATTTGCCGAACCTCAATTGGGTCTACGATTTCTTTTCTCCTTACATTCATCAAGTCTGCAAGAGAAGAAACAACAGGAATTTTGGGAGTAGATTTCGCATATGTCCCATCGCCGATTCGAATCTCAATTAGTTCTTTTTCCTTTAGTATAGCTAAAGCCTGCCTTACAGCGTTCCGACTTACGTCAAATTTTCTTGCTAGGTCCCGTTCAGAAGGAAGCCTGTCTCCGGCTTTAAGTTCTCGTCTTAACAACATTTCTTCAATTTTGTGAACAATTTGTTCATGTACCTGTTTTTTCTGTATTTTGTCGATGTGCATGACCTTAGCACTCCTTGACAGGGTATTGTGGTATTGGTATATTTTAAGTACCGGTTCAATAAAAGTACCAATGCTATTATAATCTTTATTATTGTTTCGAGCAATTTTGGACCGATGATTAGATCATACCACTTTGGGAGGGGACAAAAAAGAAATCTTCTGATGCACTTTTGAAAACATTTGTTAACTTTTTCACAAAGATATGGAGGGAATAAAGATGGCAACAAATGCAGCTTTAAAAAATACAACACCAACTCTGAACAGTTCCGAATCAATTCAGCCGAAACAACTTGTGATCAGTGCAGGTGTTGCACTAGCAATACTACGTATTCTAAACTGTTATAACTGGCTTAATGGAGCTTTTGTTGGAAAAGACGCTAAATTTGCACCTGATTTTCTGAGTGGGGCTGGTTTGGTTAGTAGAATAAATGGAGGATTTGTCCATACTGCAATTAATTCCGGTGTTGCTTCATGGCTAACAAATACCGTAGTTCCACACGCGTCATTATTTGCATGGATGCTAGCACTTGGCGAAGCTTGCGTTGGTTTTTCATTATTGCTTGGACTGTTTACTCGTTTAGGTGGTTTATTGGCAATAGGTCAAGGGCTTGTCAATATTCTTGTTGTATTCGGTGGTGGAGCAGATACCATTGGACAAAATTATCTTCTTATGGTTTTAGGCATCATATTTATTTTAACTGCTCCAGGTCGTGTATTTGGTTTAGATGGAATATTACTTAAGAAATATCCAAATTCTAAAATACTAAAATATTTCTGCTAAATTTGGTTAATAGAATAAGTTAAAGGCTGCCCTGGCGGGGGCGGCTTTTTACCTTTTCACGACCTGTTTGGCAAATTTATTTTACAATACTGATTATTTCATGTCAATGTTGTGAACAACCTAAAGGACCCCTTGCGGTTTCGCATACAAAGGCTATAGCTTGTTAAAAAAATTTTTAGTGAATTTTGGTTCCTCCATAATCAGTAATCAGCAATTCGACCTTGCAATGGACTGGTACCTCACTAAAGGTTTGATCCCAAT
>JAUZQA010000381.1 GCA_030705665.1 Bacillota bacterium | reverse complement strand
TACTTCAAAAGGTAACCTTGTAGCGGTTGTTTCAAACGGAACGGCTGTCCTTGGACTGGGACATATTGGTCCGAAAGCAGCAATGCCTGTAATGGAAGGCAAGGCCGTTTTATTTAAATCTTTTGCAGATGTGGATGCATTCCCAATTTGCTTAGCTACTACTGACTCGGAAGAAATTATTAAAACTGTTCAGCTTATGGAACCAACCTTTGGCGGGGTGAACTTGGAGGATATCGCAGCACCGCAATGCTTTGAAATCGAAGACCGGCTTCGTAAAACATGCAATATTCCCGTTTTTCATGATGACCAGCATGGCACTGCGATCGTTACAGCTGCCGGATTGCTCAATGCATTAAAATTGAACAATAAAAAAATCGAGGATATCCGCGTTGCTGTTAATGGAGCAGGAGCTGCAGGTGTAGCGATTACTAAGCTGTTACTTCGTATGGGTGTAAAAGACGTAATTTTATGTGATACAAAAGGGATTATTTATGAGGGCCGTCCTTTCGGGATGAATCCATTCAAAGATGAAATGGCCAAGATGACAAACCGTGAGAAAAAACAAGGTGCATTAGCTGATGCATTAGTCGGTGCCGATGTGTTTGTAGGTGTATCTGCAGCGGGTGCTGTTACAAAAGAAATGGTACGCTCGATGCACCGTGACCCAGTTATTTTTGCGATGGCCAACCCAGTTCCGGAAATTATGCCAGATGAAGCAAAAGAAGCAGGAGCACTTGTGATCGGTACGGGACGTTCTGACTTCCCTAACCAAGTGAATAACGTTCTGGCTTTCCCTGGAATTTTCCGTGGTGCCTTGGATGTTCGTGCAAAAGAAATCAATGAAGAAATGAAGATCGCCGCCGTTAACGCGATTGCCGGATTGATTTCCGATGAGGAATTGAAAGCTGACTATGTCATTCCAGATCCATTCGATCCTCGTGTTGCGGCCCATGTAGCAGCAGCGGTAGCTTTTGCGGCAATGGAAACAGAAGTTGCCCAAAGGATTGTCAATGTTGAAGATATTAAAAACCGTTTATTAGAAATGGCAGAACAAAAACAGCCAGCATTATTTTAATGTTTCTTAAAAAACTTTGAGGATTATAGAAAAGAGATGGAGGTTCAGTTCGTAAACCCCATCTCTTTTTATATAATTAAATTTTAGCAGGGTTCGATCACAAAAAAAGGATAGATCAGCGTTTGCTTGACCTATCCTTGTATATTTTTTATGATACATTCCTTAAGGAAGCTTGTTTGGCAATCCATGGTTTCATCCGAGTGAACAACAGGAAGAATACAGCACTCATGATGATCCCTTTTACCACATTAAATGGAAGGATAGCTGTCACAATCATTTGGCGTGTTTGTGCTGAAGACATCGCAGGTGAATTTAAAAACCAAGTGTAAGCTGGGAGAATGAGGTAGTAATTCAACACACTCATGATCACAGCCATTACAGCGGAGCTAATCACCAATGAAAACGCCATGCCTTTACGAGTTTTTAATTTTTGGTATAAATAATAGGTTGGCAGAATAAACACAATTCCGGCAATAAAGTTAGCAATTTGACCAACCGGAACGCCTGTAGGTGCGCCAACTGCAAAATAGTTTAAGACATCTTTGAGGAACTCTACTAAAATACCTGCCAGTGGACCAAAAATCAAGGCAGCAATCAGCGCTGGAATGTCGCTGAAATCTACTAATAGAAAATTAGGAAACGGCGGTATTGGGAAATTTAATAGCATGAGAATGGCTGCAATGCTACCTAGCATTGCGATTGATACGGTTACTTTTACTTTTGAATGTTTCATTTTTTTCCTCTCTCCTTTGTGATCCATCCACTTCAGAAGAAAGGTCCAGCATTATCAGCCTTTGCCCTGTAAAATAGAAAACCCTCAAGCTATCAACTTGAGGGAGAATAATCAGGCACGCTTAATAAACGTTCAATAATGTTATTTTTGAACGAATGCAGAACCTCCACCTTCTCCCATCCAGACTATACTGTCGGCTTTGGAATCACACCAAATCCTGCCTAAAAATTAGGCTCGCGGGCTTAGAAAAAATTTTCAATACCGCCGATCGGGAATTTCACCCTGCCCCGAAGATAGATCAAATATTTGATTTTAAATTAATTATACTGCAACAATTTCAATTTGGTAAGAGAAATGTCTGTTATTTTATAAAAATGCCAAATTTAATAGATGCTATCTGGTGAAAAGCGTCCATTTACAAATTGAACATTTTTCATTTTCCCGCCGGAAATAACGAGCGAATGGGTAAGCATATCACCTTTGCTGTTTTTCTTTACGCCGTTTAACAGCATTCCGTCGGTAATCCCTGTTGCCATAAAAAAGCAATCATCGGTTTTGACAATCTCATCAAGAGTCAATGCTTTCACCGGGTTAGCGATGCCCATCTTTAGACACCTGTCAAATTCAGCCTGATCTTGGGGAACCAATTTCGCCTGAAAGTCACCACCAAGACACTTTAACGCTGCTGCCGTAATAACTCCTTCTGGTGCACCCCCAGTTCCTACCAAAAGATCCACTTCAATTTCGTCAAAGGCTGTTGCAATAGCTCCGGTAATGTCAACATCAGAAAATAGCTTTACACTCGCTCCAGCTTGAATGACTTCATCAATTAACTCCTGATGTCGCGGACGTTCCTGGATCATAACAGTAAGCTCGTGTACTGGTTTGCCAAGGGCCTTAGCGACAGCTTTCATATTTTCGGAAAGAGGCAATTCAATGTCAATGCAGCCTTTTGCTTTTGGGCCGACGGCGATTTTTGCCATATACATGTCGGGTGCATGCAATAAGCTTCCTTCGCTGGCAACGGCGAGAACCGCAAGTGAGTTATTTTTCCCTTTTGCCATTTTTGTTGTTCCCTCTACAGGGTCAACAGCAATGTCAACATGAGGGCCACTGCCTGTTCCAAGCTTTTCATTAATATAGAGCATCGGTGCTTCATCCATTTCACCTTCACCGATGACAATGACTCCGTTCATATCAATCAGATTCATGCGGTGGCGCATGGCTTCCGTTCCCGCACCATCGGCTTCCATTTTATTACCGCGTCCGATCAACGGATAGCAAGCAATGGCAGCCTGTTGGGAAACGGCAAGAAAATCCATTACTAAACTCTGGGTGCACACAGTACCGACCGGTTTGGTATTTGTCTTCATAAATGATTCTCCTTTTTTAATAGATACGTAAAATAGTATGGTTTAATTAAAAATAATGTAAACCTTAAAAGTAGATATACAGTCTATAGAATATACTAATTCACTTTAAAAGTAACCTATTATTTATAACAGCTTTGCTTGATCTACCACATTTTCTACAGTAAAGCCAAAAAGTTTCATTAAATGTTCACCAGGGGCGGAGATACCAAATGTATCAATGCCAATAATGCAGACTTCGCGAAGTTCAACAAACTCAAAGAGAGAACGATCAACAACAAGCAGCTAAATACTAAGTTTTAAGTACACCAAAAAGCTGCAGCCCTCTGTAGGGCTGCAGCTTATTAAATGGAACTGTAACTCTGTTACATAGCTCCTTGAATAATTCCGATTACCTCTTGTAATTTAGGTTTACGAGGGTTTGTAGCAGCACAAGCATCCTTCATTGCATTTTCAGCAAGTGTTGGGATGTCTTCCTCTTTAGCGCCCATTCCTCTGAATCCGGCAGGAATACCAAGGTCTTTGGACATTTGCTCAATCTTTCTGATCCCTTTTTCAGCTGCTTCACGAACGCTTAGGCCTTCAACGTTTTCGCCTAGTGCAACAGCGATATCAGCAAATTTTTGCTCCTGTGCAATTAAGTTATATTTGCAAACATGTGGCAGTAAGATTGCATTACATACACCATGTGGATAGTTATAGAAACCGCCAAATTGGTGGGCAATAGCGTGAACATATCCCAATGAAGCGTTATTGAATGCCATTCCAGCTAAGCTTTGAGCGAATACCATCATTTCTCTTGCTTCAATATCTTCACCGTTAGCAACAGCTTTAGGTAAGAATTCAGGAATAATCTTGATTGCTTGAATCGCAAGAGCATCTGTAATAGGTGTAGCGGCTGTTGAAACATAAGCTTCTACTGCGTGAGTAAGGGCATCCATACCAGTCGCAGCTGTTAAAGATGGAGGCATTTTAACCATTAATAATGGGTCGTTAATGGAAACAGTTGGAGTAACGTGCTTATCAACGATGGCCATTTTTACTTTTATAGCTGTATTTGTAATAATAGTGAATCTTGTTACTTCACTTCCAGTACCGGCAGTAGTGTTAATTGCAATGGTCGGAACCATTGGTTTAGCCGATTTATCAAGACCTTCGTAATCATGAATAGTGCCTCCGTTTGCGGCAACTAATCCAATTCCTTTACCACAGTCATGGGAACTTCCCCCACCGAGTGTAACGATACCATTACATTTTTCTGCAAAATAAAAATCTAATCCGTCTGCAACGTTCTTATCAGTTGGGTTTGGTTCTGCTTTTGCGAAAAT
>JAUZQA010000380.1 GCA_030705665.1 Bacillota bacterium | reverse complement strand
CTTCCTGCACACTCTTGGAAAATATTATCCTGACAAGTACAAGCGTGAGGATGTACTTCCATTTATGGGGCCTTCACTTTATGAAACGTTCGGCGGGATTGATCCTGAGCGGGCAGAAGAAATGATTCATGAATACCGAACTTATAATCATGAAAAACATGATCTTCTTGTAAAGGAATTTAAAGGTGTGAACGAAACAGTTAAAAGCTTGAAAGACAACGGTTTTAAAATCGCCATTGTTTCAACGAAAATACTTGATACTATTATTAAAGGGCTGAAGCTGACCAAGCTTGATCCTTATTTTGACGTCATTGTCGCCTTGGATCATGTCCAAAAGCCTAAGCCTGATCCGGAATCAATTTTTTTCGCCTTGAAGCAATTAAACTCAACTCCTGAGAAAGCGATTATGGTTGGTGACAACTACCATGATATTTTGGCTGGAAAAAATGCCGAAACCAAAACAGCAGCTGTTGCCTGGTCGATGAAAGGAAGAGATTTTCTCGCAAAATATGAGCCAGACTTTATGCTGGATGAAATGTCTGATTTATTAAAGATTGTCGGAGAGTGACCTCATGCGAAAAACTGTCCGCTATCCGGTCGAGGGTGCAAATTCCTTATGGCAGGTATACAAAACCGTGTCCTTTTGGAAGGTGGTAAAAAACTTCATTGTCATAGAACTGGCCCGTTATACCCCTTTTCTCGGGATGAAAAACTGGTTGTACCGCACTTTTTTACATATGAAAATAGGGGAGAAAACCTCTTTTGCCTTGATGGTCATGCCGGACACGATGTTTCCTGAAAAAATAACGGTTGGTACCAACTCGGTGATTGGCTACAATACCACCATTCTAGCCCACGAATATCTGATCAAAGAATATCGGCTTGGACCGGTAAACATTGGCAGTGAAGTCATGATTGGAGCCAATTCTACAATCCTTCCTGGGGTGACAATCGGTGACGGGGCCATTGTTTCCGCGGGAACCGTGGTTCATAAGGATGTAGCACCAGGCACTTTTGTTGGCGGCAATCCGATGAGATTGATTTATACACAAGAACAATTAGCAGAGCGGCGGGCAAATGATCCCGTCTATCAACCAAGATGAGCCTGGCAGATGACCGGGCTTTTTGTACATCATACAAATGTACATTTGTGCTGATTTTTATGTTTTTCGATTGACGATTTTTCTTCAAAAGGGTAAACTACATATAACTTTAATTTATTAGCATATTAGCGAACTAAAGGATTTTTACTTTTGAAAAAAAGGATGAAGAATATGAGCCGCTTGTTTATGTTTGAAAAACCTCTTGGGATGAGGGATACGCTTCCGGAGTTATATGAAAAAAAACATCGGATTCGTTCGTTAATGGAAGATGTCATAAAGCAGTGGGGTTATTCCTTTATCGAAACACCCACATTAGAATATGAAGAAACCGTAGGAGCCGCTTCCGCCATTCTTGATCAGCAGCTCTTTAAATTGCTAGACCATGAAGGCCATACGCTTGTACTTAGACCTGACATGACAGCACCCATTGCCAGGGTGGCTGCTTCAAAGCTGTTAAACGAAGATTTACCGCTTCGCATTGCCTATAGCGCCAATGTCTTTCGCGCCCAGCAGCGCGAAGGCGGACGTCCTGCTGAATTTGAACAAATCGGCATTGAGCTGATTAATGATGAAACAGTTTCAAGTGACGGCGAAGCCATCGCCTTGATGGTTTCAGCGTTAAAGGAAACAGGGCTGAAGGATTTTCAACTATCGGTTGGACACGTTGCCTTTGTCCAGGAATTATTTTTACAAATACTAGGAACAGAAGACCGCGCCGATGCCTTGAGAAGATTTTTATATGAAAAAAATTACGTGGGCTACCGCCAGCATGTGAACTCTTTGGCATTATCTTCGATTGATAAGCAAAGACTTTTGGGTCTTCTTGAGTTGCGCGGCGGCGATGAAGTCATTGGCAAAGCCCTCGATCTTGTTGAAAACGAACGCGGCAAGGCAGCTATTTTACAATTAAAAGAATTGGCTGAAGTGATCAAAGATTATGGCGAGCAGGAGAAAGTAAAATTTGATTTAACCCTTGTCAGCCATATGAGTTATTATACAGGCATCTTGTTTGAGGTTTACGCCGGCAAAGTTGGTTTTCCAATCGGAAACGGCGGACGCTACGGATTGCTTGAGAAGTTTGGCAAAAAAGCAAGTGCCACCGGATTTGCCGTTCGCTTGGATCGCCTTATTGAAGCATTGGGCAACTTTGTTCAAAAGGTGCCTGTCCAGCTTGTCGTTTTTAGCCAGGAACGCCGCAAAGAAGCTTTTGAACTAGCCAAAAAACTGCATCAGGAAGGAAAACGGGCTGTTCTCCAAGACATTAATGGTGTGAAAAATTTAGATGCCTATACCCATCAATTTGAAGATACCACTTTTCTTTTAGGGAAAGCAGGAAAGGGGCCTGCACAATGAGTACATTAACGATTGCAATGCCAAAAGGGCGAATTTTTGAAGAAGCAGCTGAATTATTAAGAAAAGCCGGCTATAAGCTGCCGCCGGAATTTGATGAAAACCGAAAATTAATTATCGATGTAGAAGAAGAGGGACTTCGTTTCATCCTCGCTAAACCGATGGACGTCCCAACTTATGTGGAACACGGTGTGGCCGATTTAGGAATCGCCGGCAAAGACGTGATGCTCGAAGAGGAAAGAGACGTCTACGAGCTCTTGGATTTAAATATCAGCGCCTGCCATTTAGCGGTTGCAGGCATGCCAAATACAAAAATGAGCGATGTCGCACCGCGTGTGGCAACAAAGTACCCAAGAGTCGCCGCAGCCTATTTCCGCGAGCAAGGCGAACAGGTTGAGATTATTAAATTAAATGGCTCGATTGAACTGGCGCCAATGATTGGCTTATCAGACCGTATTGTCGATATTGTCTCAACCGGACGCACACTGGTTGAAAATGGTTTAGTTGAATACGAACAGATTGTGGATATTACATCAAGATTAATCGTCAATCCCGTCAGCTACCGAATTCACGATGAAAAAATCAGCGAACTTGTCACTCGTTTAAGCAAAGTTGTCACGAAGGAAGGTCTTTAAGAGATGAAAATACTACAGGTAAATGAACTTGTTTCGATCAAACGCTCGATTGAAGCGGGAACAGCACAGCAGCTGGAAGTCGTCCAAAAGATTATTGCCGATATTCGTGCCAATGGCGATGCGGCGCTTAGAGAGTATACTTTGAAATTTGATCGTGTTAATTTGGAATCCTTTGCTGTTGGAGAGGCCGAAATTGAAGAAGCGTACGGTTTGGTGGATTCAGACTTTGTTGAAATCGTTCGTGAAGCTGCCTCGAACATTCGTGTTTTTCACGAAAAACAACTGCGTCCTTCTTGGATGACAACCGAGGAAAACGGTACGATCCTTGGCCAAAAGATTACGCCACTTGATTCGGTTGGTGTTTATGTGCCAGGCGGAACGGCTGCCTATCCTTCTTCTGTTTTAATGAACGTAGTTCCCGCGCACGTTGCCGGGGTGAAGCGAATCGTCATGGTATCGCCTCCGGATAAAGAGACAGGCAAGCTGCCACCAGCTGTGTTGGTTGCTGCCAAGGAAGCCGGCGTCAAAGAAATTTATAAAGTGGGCGGCGCCCAAGCAATTGCTGCACTTGCTTATGGAACAGAATCAATTCAGCCTGTCGATAAAATCACAGGTCCCGGAAATATATTTGTCGCGCTTGCCAAAAAAGAAGTATTTGGTGACGTGGATATCGACATGATCGCCGGTCCAAGTGAGATTGCTGTTCTCGCAGATGATACGGCCTATGCCGATGAGGTGGCCGCTGATTTATTATCCCAGGCAGAACACGATCCGCGTGCTTGCAGCGTATTGGTTACTCCATCGTTGAAGTTGGCTGAAGCAGTTGCTGCCGAAGTAGATAAGCAATTGGCTGTGCTACCTAGGCGCGAAATTGCCCAGAGCTCGATTGAGGATTACGGTGCGATTTATGTGACTGCTGATTTAGAGGAAGCCATTGCAACCGTAAACCAATTGGCGCCTGAGCATCTTGAGATAGTCGTTGAAAATGCAATGGAGGTCATTGGCAAAATTCATCACGCAGGAGCGATCTTTGTCGGTCGTTACAGCTCAGAGCCGGTTGGCGATTATTTTGCCGGACCGAACCACGTGCTGCCAACCAATGGTACCGCCCGTTTCTCAAGCCCGTTAAATGTCGATGATTTTCAGAAGAAATCCAGTGTCATTATATACAGTGAAAAAGCCTTAAAAGACAACGCCGCAAAAATCGCCCAGTTTGCCCGGATGGAAGGGCTTGAAGCCCATGCGCGGGCGGTGGAAGCGCGGTTGAATAAATAAATTATTACAATCTATATAAAAAATGAGCCATAGATGTCTAGCCGACCATTGCCGACCATTGAGGTAGGAAAAAGGAGCACACGGTCGTCAATAAAGGTTATAGCCTACCGTGTAGTAAGAAAAAAGGAGCACACGGTCGTCAATAAAGGTTATAGCCGACCGTGGAGCAAGAAAAAAGGAGCTCATGGTCGTT
>JAUZQA010000038.1 GCA_030705665.1 Bacillota bacterium | reverse complement strand
TGAACTTCAGGTTTCCATCTCCAAATTTATTGCTGAAAAAGATGGAAGGTATCACCGAAGTATCCTTCATCATGCAATAACGATTGCGATTGTATTTACATCTGTTCTATTTATCATGACGACAGGAGTGATCCCATTTGTTCCTGTATTTGATGCCTACCATCCCTATACAAGATGGCTTGTGGTCCTGTTGATTCCGGTCATTTGTTTTACTGCGGTGGCAAGAGGATATTTTATGGGGAAACAACAGATGGGGAAGATCGCCATCTCCAATTTTTTTCGAAAAATATTTCAATTAGCGATATTATTTTTTGTGTTTCGCCTCTTCCAATTCGATGTAAAATCGTCTGTTTTAATTGCAATTGCGACATTTATCGGAAGTGAAATTGTTGTTTTTGCTTATTTAATCTTTACCTTTATTACACAATTTCAACAAATCAAACGGCAGCCATTTTCCAACATAAATCGCCAGGTAGTACGAAAAAGCTTAATGGCTGTATCCATCCCAACGACTATGATGCGCTTATTTTCAGCCATTACCAATGCCATTCAGCCATTTATGATTAAACAGGCCTTGATCCGCTCAGGAATGTCTTCGACAATTGCGACAGAGCAATATGGAATGCTTGCCGGGGTGGCGTTAACCATCGGCTTTTTTCCCGCCTTTCTTGCACACTCATTAATGACCGTCCTGATCCCGGCGGTTTCGAAATCTTATTCTTCCAAGGATTATGGAACGCTGCAAAAAATGCTGAATCAGGTTATGAAATTTACCTTTCTTTATGGAGTACCAGCAGTGGCGGTATTTTATGTTTTAGCCCGGCCGCTAACCTCGTTATTCTTCCATTCCTCAACGGCAGCTGGCTATTTGCAAATGTTATGGCCATGCTTTTTATTCTACTTTTTTATCATACCGATGCAGGCCTTTTTAATCGGACTAGGTTTATTTAAAGATATTTTTATTCAAACCGTTTGGGCAACCATTGTATCCTATTCCATCATACTATGGCTTGGAGCTATTCCTGAATGGAGGATGAACGGGGTTATTGTGGGAATGAATGTGGAGGCTGTCCTGCTTGCGTTAATGAACTATTTAACGGTTTGTAAAAAGATTAGGGTTTCGATGTTTATGAAAGGCTTTGTTCATAAAACTCAATAAGAAAAGGACCGGAAACCGGTCCTTTTAGTCGTTTTTAGAAAGAATTCCAAAAATGCGAAGGATACTAATAAATAGGTTAATAAAATCCAAATAGAGGCTTAGCGCCATGAGTGGTACATTTTCAGCACTAACTCCGTAACGTTTCATTTGATTAATATCAAATAAGATATATCCACTAAAAACCATAACACCGATAAAAGAATACGCCAGCATTCCCATAGAACTTAAAGGCCAAAAGATATTAAAAATTGAAATGGCCACCATTGCGAGCAGGGCAGCCAGTAAGAATCCGCCTAAATATGAAAAGTTTCTTTTTGTTTTTGAAGCATAAATAGAAATTCCTGTAAAAACGGTTGTCGTAGTACCAAATGCCAGAATTACGGTATTGGCACCGGCAGTAGCTAGGTAATGAGCTACAATCGGGTAAAGAGTAATCCCGGAAATAAAGGTAAAAATATAAAGAAAAGCATAGGAGACGGCCTTTCTTCGTCTTAGAAAGAAAGCTGACACCAGCATGACCAGTTCCAAAATCGATAATGGTAAGAATAAGCCCGCTGGTACATATGCCCCAACTAAAGTGCCTATGAAGGAAAAACCAAGCGAAAGTGCAAAGGCACGTAAAACGGAAGGCATTATCTGACTAGATGTTTGGGTATACAAATTTAGTCACCTCATTAAATGTTCTTATATAATGTATACGAACGACTTGTCAGTTTGTTTCATTTTTTCTTAAAATATCTTCTTTAAGTAAATCTCTAATTTCCATTAAGAGTTCTTCTTGTGATGCCGTTTTTGTAATTTCTTCCTTTACTTCTTCCTCTTTCTCTTCTTTTCGTTTAAAACGATTGATTAATTTAATAAATAAGAAGATGGAGAAAGAGATGATAAAGAAATCAACGACTGACTGGAGAAAAAGGCCATATTTTAAGGCTTCTTTCCCAAATTTTATACTAAGATTGGTGAATTTAACTCCGCCCAGCAGCAAACCGATTAAGGGCATCAGTACATCTGTTACGAGAGAAGTAACAATTTTTCCAAACGCACCTCCGATAATAACACCAATTGCAAGATCGAGTACATTTCCCTTTAATGCGAACTGTTTAAATTCATTCCACACGTAATTTTCCTCCAATCTATATCTATCTAATAGAATATTTTATCTTTATATAAAGGCTAATTCAATCCTTTCAAAAAACTGTTAGTTGACAGTTGTGTGCTTTTTTTCTATAGTAACTGATATTGAATAGTAATTCCCTATATGTATGAAAAGAGGTTCTCATAGCGAATACCCTCTATAAAAAACTATGGAAATGGCATACCCAACCATATCCTTAGGATATGGTTTTTTATTTAAGGAGGATTTTTAAATGGCAGGACGAACAGATGAAGAATTAAACGGCGTAACCCTATTAGGAAATCAAGGAACAAAGTATCGATTTGAATATACTCCAGGCGTATTAGAGGCTTTTGATAATAAGCACCCAAACCGGGACTATTTTGTTAAATTCAACTTTCCTGAGTTTACAAGCCTATGTCCAAAAACCGGGCAGCCTGATTTTGCTACCATTTATATCAGCTATATTCCTGATCAAAAAATGGTGGAGAGCAAGTCGTTAAAGCTATATCTTTTTAGCTTCAGAAACCATGGTGATTTTCACGAGGACTGTGTCAATATCATGATGAATGACCTTATTAAATTGATGGACCCAAGATATATTGAAGTTTGGGGAAAATTCACGCCGCGCGGCGGAATTTCGATTGATCCGTACTGCAATTACGGCAGACCGGGAACAAAGTTTGAACAAATGGCAGAATACCGATTGATGAACCATGATTTATACCCAGAGAAAATTGATAACAGATAAAAAATAAGAGGATGCAACCGCTCAGGGTTCATCCTCTCATTTTTTTTAAAATGCCCAGTTTCCACCTCTGAAGATCGCTTCTGTTTTGCCGTCTGCGGTGATTCCATCAATGTCCATTTGCTCAGAGCCAATCATGAAATCTACATGGGTGATACTTTCATTTAGTCCGTTCTCTTTTAATTCATCCGAAGACATTTTTTTTCCGCCTTCAATACAAAATGCATACGCACTGCCAATAGCCAAATGATTGGAGGCATTTTCATCAAATAAGGTATTAAAGAAAAGTATATTGGATTGAGAGATTGGTGAGTTATAAGGAACAAGCGCAACCTCACCCAAGTAATGTGAACCCTCATCCGTTTCAACTAAATGACGTAAAATCTCTTCGCCTTCTTCTGCTTTTACATCAACAATTTTGCCATTTTCAAACGTCAAGCTAAAACGGTCGATTATATTCCCGCCATAACTAAGAGGTTTGGTACTTGAAACCGTTCCATTGATTCCAGTTTTGAAAGGAACAGTGAACACTTCTTCAGTCGGCATGTTGGCCATGAATTCATTGCCTTGCTCATTAATGCTGCCCGCACCAACCCAAATATGATTTTTAGGAAGCTCAATCGTTAAATCGGTTCCAGGTGCTTGATAATGAAGTTTTGCATAATGCTTTTCATTTAAATAATGAACTTTTTCATGGAGATTCTCATCGTGCTTTTTCCATGCTTCAACAGGGTTCTCAGTGTCTACCCGGGTTGCTTTAAAAATTGCATCCCAAAGCTTTGTCACTTGGTTTTCAGCAGGTTCATTTGGAAAAACTTTTGCAGCCCAAGCAGGTGATGCCGCCGCAATAACCGTCCAGCTAACTTTATCAGATTGAATCATTTTGCGGTAATTGGCCAGTGCCTTTCCAGCCGCCTTTTGATATGTAGCAATTCGTTCAGGATTTATGCCTTTTAAAAGGTCAGGACTTGTAGAAATAATGGACATAAACGCTGCACCTTTACTAGCCAGGTCCTCAGTTTCCTTTGCCCGCCATTCTGGATATTCAGCAAACGCTTCATCCGGTGCCAAAACATACTTTGTTCGCGACACAGTATCATCATTCCAATTCACAACAACGTCCCTGGCACCAACTTCATAAGCCTGTTTAACCACAAGACGAACTAATTCGGCGGCATCAAGGGTAGCGTTAACCACTAATTTTTGCCCCTTTTGAACGTTTACTCCGACCTTGACAGCAAGTTCGGCGTACTTCTCTAAGTTTTTTTGAAAATCACTCATTGCTTTAGCCTCCTTTTTCTAGACTATTGTATATTTTATCTTTTTTAATTGGAAAAAGAAACTAAATGGAATGCCTGAAAATAGCCTGCTAGATTAAGTGCTAAACAGAGCCAATGCTTAGTTTTCGTCTTTCAAATAGGGAAAACAACTGCCAGTATAACAAAATACTTAATATCGTCAGAAGTGCCAGAACGAAGAACGTCCATTTATAACCGATCCAAGCGGCTATTGGAATAAATACAGGGGCAATCATTCGGCTAAAGGTCCAACGCAGGCTGGAAGCAGCAAAGTATTGTCCTCTCATATGTATCGGGGCCAGCTTAGAAACAAAGCTTTGCTGAATACCTGTACTTGTTAATTCTCCGAAGGTATAAACGAACATTGCCCAGAAAAACCCCCAGAACGAATTTACCATGCTAAAAAGAACAATCGATACTGCGTAGATGCCGGACGAAAATATAAATACGTTTCTCTCATATAATTTTTCCATCCATTTAGTCACGATAACGGTAAGTATGGCGACAAGCAAGCCGTTTTCTGTTAAAACAATGCCGTAAATCTGCTCACCCGTCAGTGTAATTGCCGATAAAATGGTTTCCGTTTTTACAACATCTTTGATATAAACAGGAAATAGCAAATCCAACTGCACAAATGTTTGACCTACTAGAATACCTGCAAGTATATAGAGAAGGAATGCCTTATCTTGACTAATTAACCGATAATCCTTAAGCTGTCTTTGTAAAAAGGAATACCAATGTACATGTTGATGGATTGAAACTCCACTGCGAGCGGGCTTTGTTTCCCGAAGCATTCTTGCAAGAACAAAGCCTAATATCAGGCAGATGATTGCAGCTAAAAGTAATAGCTCAAATGGGTAATGTTCAAAGAAAATCGCGCCTATTAAAGGACCTACTACAACCGCAATATTAAGTGAGGTATAAAAAACGGCAAATACTTCACTTCGGTCCTCTTCCGCAACAACATCGGCCACCATTGCCTGACTTGCCGGCCAATAAAGCGAGCCAAATACGCCGGCACCTGTAAATGCAATAAACCCAAGCCATGGGGAATGAAACCAAGGTGATGCGGCTATGGAAAAGGTTAAAAAGGAAAGCCCCTGCCCAATTGAGGAGAGAACCAGCATTCGTTTCCTGCCAAACCGATCTGCACAATATCCGCCTAATAGATTGGCGAGTACGGAAAATACTTGAGAGAAAATCAATAAAAAGCCAGCTTTATTTTTTCCAAATTCATCAGAAAAGTAAATGGTGAGAAAGGGAAAAAACATCCAATAGGATATATTCATAATGGATTCCCCAACTAAGCGGACCTTTAAATTTCGATCCCAATCTTTTAGCTTCATCGTTCTCTCCTCATTTCTATCTGCTAAAAATTAATGTGTGATAATGAAGGCGAGGTTATGTATAAACTTCTGCCAAAACATTATTGTTGGAAACATCTAAAAATAGGTATTCAACGTATCTGTTCCTTACTCCTCTGAAATTTGTGAAATGATATGCTATATTTAAGATTAAGTGTAGTTTTGAAAGGGTGTTTAAATAAAGTGAAAAAAAGTGTTGTATTAGCTGAAAAACCTTCTGTCGCTCGTGATATTGCACGGGTATTAAATTGTCATAAAAAAGGGAATGGCTATTTAGAAGGAGATAAGTATATCGTTACATGGGCACTTGGACATTTAGTTACGCTTGCAGACCCTGAAGCGTACGATGATAAGTATAAAGCATGGAAACTTGAAGACCTGCCAATGTTGCCTCATGAGTTAAAGCTTGTCGTTATTAAGCAAACAGGTAAGCAGTATAATGCGGTAAAAAGCCAATTGCTTCGTTCTGATGCAGGAGAAATTATCATTGCAACGGATAGTGGCCGTGAAGGCGAACTAGTTGCCCGCTGGATTATTGCAAAAGCGAAGATCAATAAACCGATAAAACGTCTCTGGATTTCTTCCGTTACTGATAAGGCTATAAAAGATGGGTTTCATAATTTGAAGCCGGGAAATGTATATGAAAACCTTTATTTTTCAGCTGTTGCACGTTCTGAAGCTGACTGGTATATCGGACTTAATGCAACTCGTGCTCTAACAACCAGATTCAACGCCCAACTTAACTGCGGCCGTGTCCAAACTCCTACTGTTGCAATCATTGCATCACGTGAGGAGGAGATCAAAAACTTTAAAGCGCAAACCTATTACGGCATTGAGGCACAGACAGCCGATAAATTGAAGCTGACCTGGCAAGATGCAAAAGGGAACAGCAGAAGCTTTGATAAAGAGACAATTGATGCGATTGTAAAAAAGTTAGGAACTAAAAATGCCATTGTGTCAGAGATTGAAAAGAAGCCTAAGAAATCATTCGCTCCGGGACTTTATGATTTAACAGAATTACAGCGTGATGCCAATAAAATATTCGGTTACTCGGCAAAGGAGACGCTGAATATCATGCAAAAGCTGTATGAACAGCATAAAGTGTTAACGTACCCTCGTACAGATTCACGTTTTATCTCATCAGATATTGTTCCTACCATTCCAGAGCGCCTTAAAGCGATTGGTGCTGGTGAATATCGGTTACTGACAAATAAAATCTTAACAAAGCCAATTAAGGCTTCTAAATCGTTTGTAGATGATAGCAAGGTTTCCGATCATCACGCGATCATTCCAACAGAAGGATACGTGAATTATTCAGCATTTACAGATAAAGAGCGAAAAATTTATGACTTAGTGATTAAACGTTTCCTTGCTGTTTTACTTCCCGCATTTGAGTACGAACAATTAACACTTCGTGCAAAAATCGGTGAGGAAAACTTTGTTGCCAAGGGAAAAACGATTTTATCGAACGGCTGGAAAGAGGTTTACAATAATCACCTGGAAGATGACGATGAAAGTGATGACCTGAAGGAACAGATTTTACCAAGGATTGAAAAAGGCGATACATTAAACGTAAAACTAATCGCACAAACATCTGGTCAAACAAAGCCGCCAGCCCGCTTTACAGAGGCGAGCCTTTTATCGGCAATGGAAAATCCAGTGAAATATATGGAAACCCAGGATAAACAGCTTGCCGATACTTTAAAATCAACGGGTGGCTTAGGGACAGTTGCAACACGTGCTGATATCATTGACAAGCTCTTTAATTCATTTTTAATCGAAAAACGCGGCAAAGATATTCATCTAACTTCTAAAGGCCGTCAGCTGCTGGATTTAGTTCCTGAAGAACTAAAATCACCTGCGTTAACAGCTGAGTGGGAGCAAAAA
The DNA here is from genome assembly GCA_030705665.1 of Bacillota bacterium. Next base: position 5,867 of record JAUZQA010000038.1, on the reverse strand, counting down.
CTTGATCAAATTGCTCATGGAAAGTTGAAAAAAGATGTGTTTATCAGCGAAATGAAAAAATATACAAAGGAAATTGTTGCTGAAATTAAAACCAGTAATAAAAAGTATAAGCACGATAATATCTCTACAAAAAATTGTCCGGATTGCGGGAAACCAATGCTCGAAGTTAACGGCAAGAAAGGTAAAATGCTTGTTTGCCAGGATCGAGAATGTGGATACCGAAAAAACGTTTCGCGGGTTACGAATGCGCGCTGCCCGCAGTGCCATAAAAAACTGGAGCTTCGCGGCGAAGGAGAAGGACAAATTTTCGTTTGTAAATGTGGATATCGTGAGAAACTATCTACTTTCGAAGCGCGCCGTAAAAAAGAATCTGCTGGTAAAGTGGACAAACGTACGGTACAAAAGTATCTAAAAAATCAAAACAAGGAAGAAGAGCCAATAAACACAGCGCTGGCAGATGCCTTAAAGAAGTTGAATCTGGAATAAGGTTTAAAAACCTTATATAAAATATTACTTGTTAAAAGTTACCGATGTATTCTTTTTCATTCCGCATTCATACAATAGAAAATAAACCTTGAAAAGGAATGGGTAACATGAATACTTCGCTGAATGTAATAAAAATAAAAGAGGCTGGGATCCGATTGGAGAGTATTGGGATTCCAGCCTTTTTCTTTATTCAACTAATGCGTTAGCGGGGTGGGAAAGATGATTACATTAACAGGGAACAGCTTGACATTAGAGGAAGTAAAAAGAGTCCTATTTAATAAAGAGGCGGTTACGGCAGCCCCAAAAAGCATGAATGCTGTAAAAAAGAGCAGGGAAGCGGTTGAAAAAATTGTAGCTCAACAAAAAGTCGTTTACGGGATTAATACAGGATTTGGAAAATTTAGCGATATTCGAATTGGGGAGACGCATGTACGGGATCTGCAATTAAACTTAATCCGATCTCATGCCTGCGGGGTAGGTGACCCCTTTCCGAAGGTGGTCTGTAAAGCCATGCTCTTGCTGCGCGCAAATGCATTACTAAAAGGATTCTCGGGAGTTAGGCCCCTGATTATCGAGATGTTAATTGAGCTGTTAAAACGAGAAATCATTCCCGTAATTCCGACGCAGGGGTCTTTGGGTGCCAGTGGAGATTTAGCACCATTATCACATCTTGCACTAGTATTGATAGGGGAAGGGGAAGTTATCTACAAGGGTCAAAGAATGAACGCTCTTGATGCGCTTAATAAAGAGGGATTGATGCCAATCACGCTGGAGGCAAAGGAAGGGCTGGCTTTGATTAATGGAACACAGGCAATGACGGCTATGGGAGTTATTGCTTATTTAGAGGCAGAGCAAATTGCCTATATGAGTGAATGGATTGCGGCGATGACGATGGAAGGTTTGAATGGGATTATGGATGCATTTGCAGAAGAAATCCATATGGCCCGCGGTTATTCCCAACAAATAAAAACAGCAGAAAGGATTCGGAACTATTTGATAGATAGTAAGCTAACCACGGTACAGGGTGAATTAAGAGTACAGGATGCCTACTCCCTAAGATGTATTCCTCAGGTCCATGGGGCATCATGGCAAACACTTGACTTTATTAAAGACAAATTGGAAATTGAGATCAACGCGGCAACCGATAATCCATTAATTTTTGACGATGGCAAAAAGGTGATTTCTGGCGGGAATTTTCATGGGCAGCCAATTGCTTTTGCCATGGACTTTATGAAAATTGCTGTCTCTGAATTAGCTAATATTTCCGAACGGCGGATTGAAAGACTAGTGAATCCGCAATTAAACAGTTTGCCGGCATTTTTAAGCCCGGAGCCAGGCCTGCAATCGGGGGCAATGATTATGCAATACGTTGCCGCGGCACTCGTATCTGAAAATAAAACATTAGCCCATCCGGCAAGTGTGGACTCGATTCCCTCGTCTGCCAATCAAGAAGACCATGTCAGCATGGGAACGATCGCTGCAAGACATGCCTATCAAATTATTCAAAATACCCGAAGGGTGATTAGTATTGAGCTGATTTGCGCGATGCAGGCTGTCGAGTTTCAAGGGGCCGAAAAAATGGCAAGTAAAACAAGAGCGTTATATGAACAAGGGAGGAAAATTGTTTCATCTATAAAAAAAGATCGCGTGTTTTCCAAAGATATTGAGAGAATGTCTGAAGAGTTAAAGGCTTTGCATCCATTCGATTAAAAATATTTTGGCGGAATAAGTCAAGTTTTTGCGGAATACGGGAAAAAGTGGCAGAATTAATGAAATTTCCGTGGAAATATTGGTTAAAATCGCGGAATAAATAAAATTTAGAAAAAAAGGCGTGAAGATCCACGCCCAAAATTACTCTTCTTCAACTCTATTTTTGAAAGCTTCTTGTGTGACAATTAATTCCTCATCTTCTTGAGCTTCCGTTGTATGTCTTTCCGTTAAACTGTCACTTGGAAAATTTCCAGGGTGATTCTTCTTTTTATGGTTAAAATGCTCACCTCGACCCAACATCAACACTCCTTTCGTCTTCGAATGTAGCATCTCCAAATCTTTGGAAATTATTACGGCCCTTTTATCTAATAAAAGCATATGAATATAGGGAAATAAAAAAAGTAGCAGGGGAGGGAGAAAAATGCCCAGCAACATCCATGTTAGTGATCTAGCAGCAGGGCCAGACTTTTTTTATGCTACCAGGGATGATCAAGCACCGCTATTTACAACAGATGCGATTATTGATGGACAAATCTTGAAAGTTAATTTGAATGATTATCTCGGGAAGTGGGTGCTCTTGTTCTTTTACCCAAGTGATTTCACATTTGTTTGACCAACAGAGCTTGCGGCGGTCGCCGCTGTTCATAAAGAATTAAATGCACTAAATACCCAAGTTCTTGCCATAAGCACGGATAGTGTATTTTCTCATAAGGTATTTTTAGAAACTTCACCTTCGCTAAAAGATGCCCACTATCCATTGCTTAGTGATCGGAACCAAGAAATTTCAAAGGCGTATCGGGTGCTGGATGAAAAATCAGGTGCAGCTTATCGGGCATCTTTCTTTATTTGTCCTAATCAAATCATTCGTGCAAAATTTATATATCCACGAGAAGTAGGACGTAATCTTGATGAGCATATTCGCTTATTAAAAGGACTTCAATATTCAAAACAAACAGGTGAAGGTATACCAGCCAATTGGAAACCCGGTCAATCAGGAATTAAACGCGATCCCAAAAACATTGGCAAAATCTAACGCTAAAAAAGGGGGTAACAGCCCTTTTTATTTTTTGGCTGTGTTAAGGGGAATTGTTGAATTCTTCGTCTGTTGATTGGAGCGGAAATCAACAGCCCATTTTAACACAGCCATTTTATTAAAATATATGCCAAGCTATAATATAAAAAAAGCCTTAAAAAGGGGTAGTGAATATGGATTTATTTCACATTATTGCCGAAGAGAAAATTAAACAAGCCATTAAAGATGGAGAATTCGAGCGCCTTCCGGGAATGGGCAAACCATTAAAGCCGGATGACCTATCTGCTGTTCCTGAAGAATTACGCATGGCCTATAGAATCATGAAAAACGCAGGTTACACAGAGGAAGAAACTGATTTAAGAAAAGAATTAATGACCATTGAAGACTTAATCAAAAAATGTGATGACGAAGGAGAAAGACAAAATCTTCAAAAACAATTAAACGAAAAACTACTAAGATTCAACCGGTTAATGTCAAAAAGAGGAGTTCAAACAAATTCAAGCATGTTTAAACAGTATGAACGAAAATTAACAAACAATTTTAAAAAGTAGCCCCATGGAAAAAACTTCCTCCCTATTCCTTTAATGAAAATTCATATGAACTATAAAGAAAAGTAGAATTCTGCCGAAATAAAGAATAGGCTTAATAGCCAAACACAGGAAAAATGGAAGAATAGTAGATCCATGAGATAGGTGATAGGGATGGACAAAACATCAATTATTGGAATTATCGTAGGCATTTTAGCCATTGGGGTCGGGATGGTTTTAAAAGGAGTAAAGCTTACTGCTTTGGAAAACCCGGCAGCCATTTTAATTATTATTTTTGGAACCATTGCTGCCGTTACAATTGCTTTTCCATCCAATGAGATTAAAAGAGTTCCCAAGCTCTTTAAAATTATCTTTACAGAGCAAAAGCTTTTGGACTCTGCCGAATTAATAGGAATGTTTTCTGACTGGGCACAGCTTGCCAGGAAAGAAGGCTTATTAGCTCTTGAGGCAAAAACAAGTGAAGTAGACGATGCCTTTTTAAGGAATGGCTTGTCACTGGCGGTTGATGGACAAAGTGCAGATTACATAAGGGATGTTTTAACTGAAGAAATTGATGCGATGGAGGAAAGACATTTAGCCGGAGCTGCTATCTTTTCTCAAGCAGGAACATACGCACCAACACTTGGAGTTTTGGGTGCAGTACTGGGGTTGATTGCTGCCTTGGGAAATATGAATAACACGGACGAGCTTGGGAGAGCAATTTCAGCAGCGTTTGTGGCCACTCTATTAGGGATTTTCACTGGCTATGTTTTATGGCATCCTTTTGCAAACAAGCTGAAACGAAAGTCGAAACAAGAAATTAGACTGCGGCAAATGATGATTGAAGGAATTCTATCCATTCTTGAAGGAGAAGCCCCTCGGATCATTGAGCAAAAACTTGCGTCATACTTATCTGCAGGAGATCGGAAGAAATTCCTTGAGGAAAGAGTTGTGAAAAAGGATGAGCAAACGTAAGAGAAAAAAGCATGAAGAGGAGCATATGGATGAAACATGGCTGGTTCCTTATTCTGACATTTTAACGTTATTATTAGCTTTATTTGTCATCTTGTTTGCGATGAGCTCAGTTGATGCTCAAAAATTCAATATTCTTTCTAGAGCATTTAATCAGATGTTTACGGGGGGAACAGGAATTATGGATTATAGTTCTACTGTTCCAACAGGTCCGACTGACCAAAAGAATAATGCTAAAATAGAGATGCAGCAAAATCAGGCTCAAAAAACAGATAGCCAATTAGAGAAGCAAATTGAAGCAAACGCGGAAGCATATAAGCAAGACCAACAAGAATTATATGCTATACAAGCTAAGGTAAACACATACATACAAACGAATAATCTTACTGACAAACTGCAGACATCATTAACATCGGAAGGACTGTTAGTGACAATTAGGGATAATGTTTTATTTGACTCTGGCAGTGCAGATGTTCGGCCCCAAGATATCCAAATGGCTCAGGAAATTTCAGCATTGCTGGTGATGGACCCGCCGAGAAGTATTATAATCAGCGGGCACACAGACAACGTACCGATTAGAAACTCCAAATATGCATCAAATTGGGAGTTAAGTGTCATGCGAGCTGTGAACTTTATGAAGGTAATTTTGCAAAATAACAGTTTAGATCCTAAATGGTTTAGCGCAAAGGGGTTTGGAGAATATCAGCCAGTTGCTTCGAACGATACACCAGAAGGAAAGTCCAAAAACCGAAGGGTAGAAATCCTAATATCACCAAGGGTTGAAAAAAAATAATGTATGTAAAAAGAAGCATCCTTTATGGAAAAAGGAATGCTTCTTTTTGGTTGAAATGAACTCTGATATAGGACGTATCGTTGCAGGTTGTATTCTAAGATGATGATAGAAGAGGATGGAACTTTGGAAAGTCATTTGAAGAAAGAAAACGAAATAGCCGATCTTAAAGACAAATTGATTGAGGTGTATTTATGTTCCTTTTTTCTTATTGAGTATGGAAAAGAAATTCACGAATTTCTTCAATTGTCATTCCCATTTCTTTTGCCTCAATAATAAGTTCTAACCATTCTGAATCAATTTCTTTATCGATTGTATTAGCTTCTAACACTGTCTCACCCCTAAAATA
>JAUZQA010000379.1 GCA_030705665.1 Bacillota bacterium | reverse complement strand
CGCGGAAAGCGAAGTGCCTGGAGCGCCAATCAACAGACATGTATAACAGCATATACACAATACAATAATATCAAATTAACGCGGTTAATCACTAAAGTTACTAAATAAAATGATAGGCTGCCGAGTTTTCGACAGCCTGAGAAAGCCTAGCTTTCTTTTTTTTTTAATAACTTCAATGACAAATATCTCCATTTTTCGTTGTTATATAACAAATTTATAAAAAATTATGTGTTTTAAGTTCCATTTTTCCTAAAAACATATTAATATGTAATTGGAATGAAAAGCTGAAAATGCTAAGCGGTTATTTATCATCATTGAACTATAACAAAGTATTATCGTATAGTATTAATAGCTAGTCACATACACAAGAGACGAGGGGTGTTTAAAAATGTTAAAAGTGCAAGAGATCCGAGAGTTGATTAAACTAGTAGACCAATCAAGCATTGATGAATTCGTTTATGAACAAGAAGGATCAAAAATTAGTATGAAAAAAAGTGCAGTAGAGGCAGTTGCTGCCGTAAAACCTGTGGTACAAGCCGTTCTGGCGCAGCCAGTTAGTGCAGCACCTGCAGCAGTAGCACCAGTTGCTCTACCAGCAGCACCAGCACCAAAGCAAGAAATTGCTGCGATAGAAACCAAGGTAGAAGAAAGTAACCAAGTAGATACATCAGATCTACATAAGATTACTTCCCCAATGGTTGGAACTTTTTATGCTTCTCCATCACCAGATGCAGATGCTTATGTTAAAGTTGGTTCAAAGGTATCGAAAGATTCCATCGTTTGTATTGTTGAAGCAATGAAATTATTTAATGAAATTGAAGCAGAAGTAAACGGAGAAATTGTTGAAGTCCTTGCTAAAGATGGACAATTAGTAGAATATGGACAGCCTTTATTTCTAGTAAAGGCGGAATAAGGAGCGAGATAACAGGATGATTAAAAAACTGTTAATTGCAAACAGAGGTGAAATTGCAGTTCGGGTTATTCGAGCTTGTCGGGAAATGGGTATAGAGACTGTAGCTGTTTATTCCGAAGCAGACCGTGAAGCTCTACATGTCCAACTCGCTGACGAAGCCTATTGCATTGGACCAACACTATCTAAGGATAGTTATTTGAATTTCACCAATATTATTAGTGTAGCTACACATACAGGCTGTGATGCCATTCATCCAGGATATGGATTTTTGGCGGAAAATGCAAACTTTGCGGAACTTTGTCGTGAATGTAAAATTACCTTTGTAGGGCCAAGCCCTGAAGCCATTACTAAAATGGGTACAAAGGATATCGCCAGGGAAACAATGCGTAAGGCAGGTGTTCCAATCGTACCTGGTTCAAAAGGTATTATTAATAGCATCGACGAAGCAACAGAACTTTCTAATTCTATTGGATATCCGGTTATTATTAAAGCTACTGCTGGCGGCGGCGGTAAAGGAATCCGCGTTGCCAGAAATGAGGAAGAATTAATAAAAGGAATCAATATTACTCAGCAGGAAGCTGCTACTGCGTTTGGAAATCCCGGGGTTTATATTGAAAAATATATTGAAGATTTCCGTCATGTTGAGATCCAAGTCCTTGGAGACTTATATGGTAATGTAATTCATTTGGGTGAGAGAGATTGCTCCATCCAACGCAGGCTTCAAAAATTGCTTGAAGAATCACCTTCACCAGCTTTAGACGGAGAAATTCGTGAAGAAATGGGAACTGCAGCAGTAAAAGCTGCAAAAGCAGTTGATTATTCAGGTGCAGGCACGATAGAATTTATTTATGATTATCGCAATCGGAAATTCTATTTTATGGAAATGAATACAAGGATTCAGGTTGAGCACCCAGTAACGGAATTGGTTACAGGCACGGATCTAATCAAAGAACAAATAAAGGTTGCCTCCGGTGAAAAATTGTCTATGACGCAAAATGATGTTACATTTAACGGCTGGGCGATTGAGTGTCGGATTAATGCAGAGAACCCACTTAAGAACTTCATGCCTTCACCAGGGAAAATTAAAATGTATTTACCTCCTGGCGGGTTAGGGGTTCGGATTGATTCCGCAGCATATCCTGGGTATTCAATTCCACCTTATTATGATTCGATGATTGCGAAAGTCATCACATATGGAAGCACTAGAGAAGAAGCTATTTCAAGAATGAAACGAGCATTAAGTGAGTTTGTGGTTGAGGGTATTCATACAACCATTCCATTCCATTTAAAACTTCTCGAAAACAAGAAGTTCGTTGAAGGACAGTTTAATACTAAATTCCTCGAATTGAATGATGTGATGAATTCTTAGCTAATATCTGGAGGTGTCTTAATGAGCGAGAATAATGTCTTAGAGATGAATCAAGAAAACGATGGGCACGGTAAGGTAGAAATCGCTCCTGAAGTAATTGAAGTAATTGCGGGTATTGCTGCTTCTGAAGTAGAAGGTGTCGCACAAATGCGCGGCAATTTTGCTGCAGGTGTGGTGGAGCGTTTAGGGAAGAAAAACCATGGGAAAGGTGTAAAGGTAGACCTTTCAGAGTCAGGTATTAAAGTAGATGTTTATTGCGTGATGAAGTTTGGAGTCTCTATTCCTTCTGTTGCCCAAAAAATCCAAGATAACATTAGGCAAACCTTGCTTAATATGACAGCTTTAGAAGCTGAAGAGGTTAATATTCATATTGTTGGTATTCAATTTGAAAACCAAAAAGCGGAAACTGAAGTTGAACAAGAGATATAGTCTAAGAAGCCAAAGGAATTTTTCCTTTGGTTTTTCTCATGGTAAAAAAATTTCACAGTGCAGTGCGAACGATGTAAAGTTATGCTATTATCTTTTTATGAATAAAAACTCCTATAGACAGTTTGGCATGAAAGTTGCAAGATGGTACATTTAGGATAATAAATATACATAAAGGAGTTAAATGAAATGAAAAGAAGAACAGCAAGGGAAAAGGCATTGCAAGCTCTTTTTCAAATTGATGTCAGCAGTACTGAGCCGTCTGCTGCAATTGATCATGTTTTAGAAGGGGAGCGTAGTGACGATTATCTATCAAAACTTGTTAATGGTGTGATGGAACACCTTGAGGAAATTGATCAATTAATAAAAGCAAATCTCGAAAAATGGTCCATAGAGCGCTTGGCTACCGTCGATCGCAATTTGCTAAGAATAGCTGTGTTTGAATTGAAATACGAACATGAAGAAGTGCCGGAAAATGTTGTACTAGATGAAGCGATTGAAATTGCCAAGATATACGGGGATCATCAATCAAGCAAATTTATCAATGGTGTACTATCAAAGGTGAAACAGCACCTTTTTTAACAATAAAGGGGGAGAAAAAAATGGCAGCGGAAATCATAAGTGGTACTGAAATAGCAAAGAAAAAGAAGTTTGAAATTGCAGAAGCCGTTAAAAAACTTAAAGAAAAAGGAATTACACCAGGACTTGCGGTTGTACTAGTCGGAAATAATCAAGCTTCGAGAACCTATGTTACCAGCAAACAAAAAACCTGTCTTGAGCTCGGTATGCATTCGGTATTAGTAGAATTCCCTGAAAACATAACAGAAGAAGAACTACTGAATAAAATTTATGAATTAAATGAGGATAGAAGCATTCATGGTATTCTTGTGCAACTTCCATTACCAAAGCAAATTGATGACACGAAGGTGATTGAAGCGATATCACCTTTGAAGGATGTAGATGGTTTTCACCCAATTAACATTGGCAGAATGATGATTGGACAAGATGCATTCCTGCCTTGCACTCCATATGGTGTAATGGTCATGCTTGAAGAGACCGGAATTTCGATCGAAGGAAAACATGTTGTTATTGTTGGAAGAAGCAATATCGTGGGAAAACCATCCGGACAGCTGTTTCTTAATCAAAATGCAACAGTAACATACTGTCATTCAAGAACGAAAGATTTAAAATACCATACCTTGCAAGCTGATATTCTAGTTGCAGCAATTGGAAAAGCCAACTTTATTACAGCAGATTATGTAAAAGAAGGTGCTGTTGTCATTGACGTCGGTATTAACCGCAATGAAGCTGGCAAGCTTTGTGGTGATGTTGCTTTTGATGAGGTTAAAGAAAAAGCAGGTTTTATTACTCCAGTTCCAAAAGGGGTTGGACCGATGACGATCACAATGCTGATGTTTAATACATTAAAAGCTGCCCAAATGGTTGAAAAGTAAATTCTGTAACACTTTTTCTGCAATGAAGGCAGTAAAAAATTTCATCAATTCTATTAGTCCTTGTTCTATATTGTAAATGGTTTGGCATTACTTTTGGCAAAGTGATGTCAAATTTGAATAAGGACTGTTTTTCATTTTTATATCCTAATAAGGGGTAAGATTATGCAAGAACCTAAATATTTGTCCGTTTATGCATTAACAAAATACATAAAAAGAAAGTTTGATTATGACCCCCACTTACAGGATATTTACGTAAAAGGGGAGATTTCCAATTTTAAGCGCCATTCCAGTGGACACATGTACTTCACCATAAAGGACGAAAAAGCACGTATATTGGCTGTCATGTTTTCCAGCTTTTCTCGGACCCTTAAGTTCATTCCTGAAAATGGAATGAAGATCAT
>JAUZQA010000378.1 GCA_030705665.1 Bacillota bacterium | reverse complement strand
TGAAATTGAACAGACTCCGCCCATGTATTCCGCTGTGAAAGTTAACGGAACACGTCTTTATGAATACGCAAGAAAAGGAATCGAAGTGGAGCGGCCAACAAGAAAAGTAAGGATTTATTCCATCGAATTACTGGATGACCGCCAGGAGTTCTCTGGTGAATCGGTATCATTTCGCTTTCGAGTTGACTGCAGCAAAGGCACATATATTCGCACTTTAGCTGTCATGATCGGGGAAAGACTTGGCTACCCAGCACATATGTCAAAGCTCGAGCGGACCCGTGCGGCATCGTTTGCACTAGATGATTGCCTGACATTCTCCGAAGTAGAGGAAAAAATGGAGCAGGGGACGATTGAAAGTTTCTTGTACCCCCTTGAAAGGGCTCTTTCTCATTTGCCCAAATATGCTATTAATGATAAAGTAGCAGAGAAAGTGAAAAATGGAGCGGTCTTACCCCTTCCAGAAGATAACGGTAACTGGGATGGCCCGATTGTGCTTGAAAATGAAGCAAAAGAAGCACTGGCCATTTATGCCAAACACCCGAATAAACCTGGGTTGATTAAACCTGTTAAGGTTTTACGCAACAACCAATTGTAAAAAGAGTTATATAGAGAAAAGGTGAGTTTGATTGTGGAAATAAAAATGCTTGATTTTCCCCTTCATCTAAATAATGAGGAGATTCCCCCACTGGTAATGGCACTAGGCTATTTTGACGGGGTGCACCAAGGCCACAGGCAGGTGATCCTAGAGGCAAAAACAAAAGCCAAAAAACTAGGATTAAAAAGTGCTGTTATGACGTTTGATCCACATCCGTCTGTCGTTCTTCGGAAAAATGGCAAGCATATGCAATATATTACGCCATTAAGTGAGAAAATAGAGATAATCGCTGACCTGGGTATCGATTATTTGTTTATTGTTCATTTTACAGAGGATTTTGCCAATCTTCTTCCACAGGAATTTGTGGATCAGTATCTTATTGGCTTAAATGTCAAACATGTTGTGGCCGGCTTTGATTATACATATGGCCGCATGGGTAAAGGAACAATGGAAACATTGACATTTCATTCAAGAGAGCAGTTTACTTTTACCACTGTCCCTAAATTTACTTGTGGAGATGAAAAAGTAAGCTCAACTTGGATCAGAAAGCTTCTTGACGAAGGGGAAACCGAACAGCTTTCCAATTTACTTGGCAGATATTATACTACTTCCGGCATTGTTGTTCATGGAGATAAACGCGGCCGAACAATTGGTTTTCCAACGGCAAATGTTGAAGTAAATGAGGAATATATTGTTCCACCTGTTGGGGTATATGCAGCACGGCTTAAGGTTAAAGGAAAATGGTACAATGGAGTATGTAATCTTGGCTACAAACCTACTTTTAAAGATGAAGCTGCGGTTAAACCATCAATAGAGGTTCACCTCTTTGATTATAACCAAGATATATATGGTGAAAAGGTTCAAGTTGAATGGCATCGTTATCTAAGAAAAGAGCAAAAATTTTCAGGAATTGATGAGCTTGTAGCACAAATAGAAAAAGACAAGCAAAATGCCATGGATTATTTTCAAGAGAACCATTCGCCAAAGTCGGGATTGTTTTCAAGAAATAATGAATAAACTTTATCATGCTTGATTTTTTGTGAGAAAAAGTGTATTCTTATATACGTACGAAATTGAACCTTTGCTTGGCAAGTCGAGTCACCGACGCTTGCTCGGTAACAGGCGATTGAAATTAAGCAACCAGCATGGCTGATCGTTGCTACACTAGGAGGTGAATCTGGATGGCAATCACTCAAGAACGTAAGAATGAACTTATTAATGAGTATAAAACTCATGAAAACGACACAGGATCTGCAGAAGTACAAATCGCTGTCCTTACTGAATCGATTAACAATTTGAACGAGCATTTACGTACTCACAAAAAAGATCACCACTCACGTCGCGGTCTTTTAAAAATGGTCGGTAAACGCCGTAATTTGTTAACTTACTTACGTAACAAAGATGTTCAACGTTACCGCGTGTTAATCAACAAACTTGGTCTACGTCGATAATCAGCAGAAGCGGGATTTTTCCCGCTTTTTTATTAGCTTAAAAAAGGGTAAGAATCTTCATACATATTTTAAGACTCAACAAAAATGTGCATACTATATTATATATTATTTTTTTATATATTTACCTGTAATGGTTTGATTATAAAGCAAGATGATAATAGCGAAAGCTCTTTTTCGCATCATCCTCTAAAGCAATGTAGGTAGAGAGGGGTAATAATTATATGGATCAAAATAAACATTCCTATTCCATAGATTGGGCAGGCCGCCAGTTGACAGTTGAAATTGGCCAATTAGCAAAACAAGCTAGTGGAGCTGTTTTAGTCCGCTATGGAGATTCTGCTGTCTTAAGTACAGCGACAGCTTCGAAAGAACCAAAGAAACTGGATTTTTTCCCGTTGACGGTTAACTATGAAGAACGATTATATGCAGTTGGTAAAATTCCTGGTGGTTTTATTAAGCGGGAAGGACGTCCAAGCGAAAAGGCAATTTTAGCAAGCCGACTCATCGACCGTCCAATCCGTCCACTGTTTGCAGATGGGTTCCGGAATGATGTCCAAGTTGTCAGTATTGTAATGAGTGTGGACCAGGATTGTTCGACAGAAATGGCAGCGATGTTTGGGTCATCTCTTGCTCTGTGCACTTCTGATATTCCGTTTGAAGGTCCAATTGCTGGTGTTATTGTCGGCCGTGTAGATGGGAATTTTGTGATTAACCCAACCGTTGAACAAGCTGAAAAAAGCGATATTCATTTAACGGTGGCAGGAACAAAAGATGCAATCAACATGGTTGAAGCAGGTGCAAACGAAGTACCAGAAGAAACTATGCTTGAAGCAATCATGTTCGGCCATGAGGAAATCAAGCGCTTAATCGAATTCCAAGAAAAGATTGTTTCTGAAATTGGTAAAGAAAAAAGGGAAATTACTTTATATGAAATCGATAAAGCGCTTGAAGCTTCTGTAAGAGAAATATGTGAAGCTGACATGTTAAAAGCGATACAAGTTCAAGAAAAGCATGCCAGAGAAGACGCAATTAATGAAGTGAAAAAACAAGTCATTGCAAAATATGAGGAACAAGAAGCAACTGAAGATGACTTAAAACAAGTGAAGCAAATTTTGGACAAGATTGTTAAAGGCGAGGTTCGCCGTTTAATTACCGAGGAAAAGGTTCGTCCGGATGGCCGGAAAATTGATGAAATTCGTCCATTGTCATCCCAAGTAGGAATTTTGCCTCGAACACATGGTTCTGGCTTATTCACACGGGGACAAACACAAGCTTTGAGCATTTGTACGTTAGGTGCCATGGGTGATGTTCAAATTCTTGATGGTCTGGGAATTGAGGAAGAAAAACGGTTTATGCATCATTATAATTTCCCTCCGTTTAGTGTTGGGGAAACAGGTCCAATGCGTGGACCAGGACGTCGTGAGATTGGTCATGGTGCATTAGGTGAACGGGCTTTAGAGCCAATTATCCCATCTGAAAAAGATTTTCCATATACCATTCGCTTGGTTTCTGAAGTCTTAGAATCAAACGGCTCTACGTCACAAGCAAGTATTTGCGGCAGTACGCTTGCCTTGATGGATGCAGGGGTGCCAATTAAAGCTCCAGTGGCCGGAATTGCAATGGGACTTGTGAAGTCTGGTGAGCATTATTCAGTTTTAACGGATATTCAAGGAATGGAAGACCACCTTGGTGATATGGACTTTAAAGTAGCTGGTACCGCAAAAGGGGTAACCGCACTGCAAATGGATATTAAGATTGAAGGACTATCTCGTGAGATTCTAGAAGAAGCATTAACACAAGCCAAAAAAGGCCGCATGCAAATTTTAGAGCATATGCTGGGCACAATTTCAGAACCAAGAACAGGTCTTTCTGATTATGCTCCGAAAATCCTAACGATGAGTATTAATCCAGATAAGATTCGCGATGTCATTGGACCAAGCGGTAAGCAAATTAACAAGATTATCGAAGAAACAGGTGTCAAGATTGACATTGAACAAGACGGCACCGTTTTCATTGCTTCAACTAATCAAGATATGAACCAAAAAGCCAAAAAAATCATCGAAGATATTGTACGTGAAGTTGAAGTAGGACAGCTTTATCTTGGTAAGGTAAAGAGAATTGAAAAATTTGGCGCATTCGTCGAAATTTTTGCTGGAAAAGATGGTTTAGTTCATATTTCTGAGCTTGCAGAAGAGCGTGTCGGTAAAGTTGAAGACGTTGTTGCCCTTGGTGATGAAATCTTAGTCAAGGTAACAGAGATCGATAAACAAGGTCGTGTCAACCTTTCTCGCAAGGCGGTCTTAAAAGAACAGCGTGAAAAAGAAGAACAAAAGCAATAAGCTTGGATCATAAAAAAGTCAGGGGTAACCCTGACTTTTTTAGTGTCTTACTTTGGTTCTATCTTGTCCCTTCGATACATAATTTGTATTTGAAGGGGGAAGGTTGAGACATGAAGACCATCGGTATAATCGCTTTTTTCGTATTAGGTTTATTGATTACTTTTAATGAAACAGCCGTAAGTACATA
>JAUZQA010000377.1 GCA_030705665.1 Bacillota bacterium | reverse complement strand
TGCAAAACAAGTAATACCTGTTTAACTTCTTCAGCTAAACGAAACTGTTGTAATTCTTCCGTTTTAGGTCTTGCATAAGTCAAAAAATTACGAATGATCTTTTCCGCTTGATCTATTTCTGAAATAGCAATTGAAACGTATTCTCTAACTTTTTCCTCTTCAAATTCTATGGATGTAATAAGTTGCAAAAATCCCTTTGCGACGGTCATTGGATTACGGACTTCATGAGCTAATGCTGAACATAAGTGTGAAATACTTTCTAATTTTTCCGAGTTTATAATCCCTTGGTTACTCATACTCAACTATTTCACCTCCAGTATATACATTTTGTAATATATTACCTTTTTTCTACCGTGAATTTAACCGACAAATATCACTCCTATTCCGATTTTTTCGACAACTTTGTTAAATCAACAATTTACATAATAAAACGTAAAATCGTAAAAACCGTATTTTAACTCCTGATCGTTGATGAAATTCAGTTTTTCTCTATCCCCTCTATCCCCTACTAAGGAGTAGTGTCCTCATCCTCCAGTATGAGTTACAGATTCATTCTAACCTATAGTCTTTTTCAATCCCGTGAGCGATATGGTTATTTTTTATGAGGTGATAAGATTGCCTCAACAGCTAGAAAAGATAGAAGAGCCAGAAATTAGTTCTTAAAAGTAATGGAAGTGAGGATGATCTTCATGAGATCAACTCGAAAACAAAAATATGGTAAATACAGTAGGAAAAAAATCAAACGGATTATTGTAGGCATTACATTGACATTAATACTACTAGGAATATCTCAAGTTTCTGAAAAGACATATGCATTATTTTCTGACTCAAAAACAATAAACACTTCATTTAATGCAGCTTTTGTGTTCCCAACTACATTACAACAGATTATTAGTAGTATACCTGTAATAAAACAACACAAAGTTTATGATGAGAATCAACTACAAAATTATGAGGAATTAGCTAATAAACTGGATCAAGAAATAACTTCTTATTATCTTCGAGCTTCCGGAGAGTATGAATTAAATAGAAATGACGAAACAAAAATTGTCTTGGACTATGTCTCAACTGCTTACCAGGAGTTTAAAACGAAAAAACAACAACTTTTAGACCAAATAACAACAATGAGAAAAGAAATAGAAAGAAAAGAATCAGAGGAAAAAGCGAAAAAAGCAGATTCAGACCAAAAAAATGCTATTTCTCAACCGGTGGATCCAATACAGAACTAAAACAAATCAGAATAAAGAAATATAATCAACAAAACTAAAGTTATTAACTTATGGTTTAACTAACTTTCGAGTTAAACGAAAGGAGAAAACGTTGATTAAGCTATTAAAAAATTCGGTTAGGATTGTTGGAAACGTTATATTTATCGGATTAATTATTTTCATATTAATTATTGGGTTCTTTTTAATAAAAAGTAAAGTGGATGGCGATGTTCCAAACATTGCTGGAAATAGAATCTATGTTGTATTAACGGGAAGTATGGTTCCTGTGTTTGATCCTGGAAGTATCGTTATAGATAAAGAGATTAAACCGGACCAGGTAGCCCCGAATGATATTGTTACTTTTAAAGACCCTAGGGATCCCAATGTATTAATCACACACCGAGTCGTCCAAATGAATCAAAAAAATGGATCATTAATTTTTGTAACAAAGGGCGATGCAAACAATGGAAAAGACCCTTTCGTTGTTCCAGCGAGGAATATAATTGGCAAAGTAAATTATTCGGTTCCTTACCTAGGATATATCTTGGAATTTTCGAAAAGCCCTGCGGGAATTAAGCTATTACTGATAATCATTCCAGGAAGTTTGTTCCTTTTAGCACAACTATGGAAAATAATAAAGATTCTTAAGGAAGAGAAAAGGAAAAAGATAGAAATAAACAATAATGAGATAAAATCGCAACATTAACCAGGTTTGATAATGCTTATTTATATACACTGCACTATTGAAAACTATTAAACACTTCTAAGCAAGAAAATCTCGCGGTGCAGTTGTGCATTAAATATTAAATATATCTAGTAAAAGAGGGTGGTTATTCTAAAGTATATATTTTATAAAGATTTACATAACCTTTCAGCAAAAATAAACTTTTTGAGTCTTAGTAAATTTAGATAAAAAGGGAGAGGTATTAAATGAAAATGAAAAAGAATTTATTAATGGCTGTTGGTTCATTAGCTTTAGGGGCTGCACTTGTTGGGGGAGCAACGTTCTCTGAATTTTCAAGCAGTGGAAAAGTAGAAGGCAGTACATTTACTGCAGGTACTTTAAATATGGTTTTAAGTGGGGATGGTAATACTACAGGTAAATGGGTAAGTCCTACAAACTGGGCCCCGGGCCAAGAAGTAACATCTACAATTCACATCACCAATACAGGAAGTATTGATGCACATCATATTTATTTTGGATTTAGTGATGTAACTAATGGTGGCCCTACAGGCAGTGGAAATCTTCTTGATAAAATAATTGTAACAAATCTAAGCGAAAACTTTAATGGCCATGTAACAGCTAATCAAGCTGCAAATATTGACCAACAAATAGGTAATAAAGATGGAGTATTAACATTAAATGAACTTACTAGTTTTATGAAAAACGGTTATGGGTACTATACATCGGATGACCAATCTGGGGATGGAATTGTTTTACAAGCAGGTGATCAAAAAGACTATTCGATCTCAATGACCTTCCAATTTGATCCTAATGCTGGAAACGAATATCAAGGAACCACAGCAGGATTTACTTTTATGGCTAACGCCACACAAAATTCTCCAACAGACGGACTTGTTGCCCTACATCCACAACAATAAAATGGCGTAATAGATAAGAAAAATGATGAAAAAGTAAGGGGGAAGCACCTTGCTTCCTCCTTATAAATTGTATTGTAAGATGAAATTTATGACAACAAAACGGTTGTTGGGATTGAATTTGATGTATTTGGATTAAGCGATATTTATACAAATTTTAACTTTTTCAACCCAACCCACCCACCAAAATCGAATTATTAACCGCAAAATTCGCCAAATTGGTGAATTTTTTTTGTCTAAAACTGAAATACGACATTATTTTCAAATATTCGCAATATTCGTCATTGATATTACCAATTTAAGGATGTACTATTTGATTTGTAAACTCCAAAAGGATTTTAGGTGAAGGATATGTCTAAGCTACCTATAGGACTAAGGGTATATACAATATATTTACGATGGATAATATTACTCATTTTTATCCTTATTCATGTAAAATGGGATAAAGTTTATTCAGTTGGATATACCCTTCTTATTGCATACAACTTACTGTTTACTTACCTCCATTTCAAAAAGTGCAAAAGTGCGGTTTGGCGGGTCGCGTTATTAATTGAGGTCGTTTCACTCCTGCTTGTAAATGGATTTGTCACCCTAAAGATTGATCAACTTTTATACTTGTATTTAACTTTTTTACTAATAGATTTTGTATTTTCCAGAATAACATCTTTTCTCATATGCTTTGCCTACTCCATGTTCTCTGCTTTCATGACGTATAACTTATACCCACAACATCATCTTGTCGAAAATCTTTATCCACTTTCTTTTTTTTGTGGATTTACCCTATACCTTTTGTTCGCCTATTTAATGTATAATATTGTAAATTATTTTAAAAAATGGATAATACTATTACGTTATGCGGACATCCTTTCGCAAATGCATACCTTTAAAACCTTACATCGTCTGACAGAAAATTATATAAAAAAATTATTAAAGATTCCTAAATGCTACTTGTGCATGTATTCAAATAACAACTCAATCGATGATTGGTACAACCAATATTACACAAGGGTATTACAAGGGCATCCTATTAGTAAGTCTGCTAAGAAAAGAAGAAGCATCAAACTAGAAAACTATCTTGGTGAACAATCACCGTTTCTATTGGTTCCCATTCGTATTTACAGACCTAATAAAAACTTAGGAGGGCTACTAATTCCACTGGGGAAGAAACCTCTCCCAAATTATTTTGAATTTGTTTTATTAAGAATCCTCCTCTCTTCTTTTATCAACAAATGGCAGCTATTGATTCAATTACAGGATCAAGCCAGCTCCATAAAAGCGGAGGTTAAAGGAAAACTGGCCCAAGATATACATGATGGACTGGCGCAGCAATTATTTTTTCTATCCGCACAGATTTTTCAAATTAAAAATACTGTTGCCAAGAATAATGACCAACATCTTGATAACATGATCAGCCAGCTTGAACACCAAGCTTTGTCCAGCCAAAATGAAGTAAGAGAATTTATTGCTCATTTAAAAGGAGAACGAAAAAGGTCAAATATATATGACGCTATCCACGAGCTTGTGAAAAGGCTTACATATAATTCCCCTGTCAATATTTCTTTGGACTATACTGGTGAATTTTTCATAGAGTCTGTAGAAATTGAGGAAACTGTTTATCGGATGATAGAAGAAACCATCAATAATATATTAAAGCATGCAAAGGCAACATCCATAACGGTTATCGTAGAGGCCACAATTGTTCAATGGACCATAAAAATAGTAGATGATGGAATTGGGTTTAATCTTTTATCAGAAAGTGAACATAAATCA
>JAUZQA010000376.1 GCA_030705665.1 Bacillota bacterium | reverse complement strand
TGTAATTTAACAACCTTAATTACTTTTTTAGCCACGAGACACACCTCCTTAAAGTCCGTGATGTGGTAATAGGGGTTAACCCTCCCACTCATTCATTAGTCTTTATATAAAGATAAAGAGCTTGACAAAATGTCTTGTCAGGATATCGAGACATACTGACCTATGAAATATTAACATTTTTTAAGATTCATTTCAAGTTTTTTCGGAATGATAGTTTATATTTGTTTACATTTATGTTGTAATTTGCTCTTTTTTTAAGATAATTTCTCTATTTGCGTGAAGTCAAGTTCCACCGGTGTATCCCGACCGAACATATTAACCAGAACTTTAAGCTTGGCTTTGTCTTTATCCATTTCTTCAATGGTTCCGGTAAAGTTGGCAAATGGACCAGCTTTTACTTTCACTGTCTCACCAATCTCAAAGTTGGCATCAACCCGTTTCTCCTCAACGCCCATTCTTTTTAGAATAACATTTACTTCTTCCGGAAGGAGCGGTGTTGGTTTAGAGCCAGATCCAGCTGAGCCAACGAAGCCTGTTACACCAGGAGTATTCCGAACAACATACCACGAATCATCTGTCATTATTATTTCAACCAAGACATATCCGGGGAAAACCTTTCTTTTTACAACCTTTTTCTTACCATTTTTTATATCCGTTTCTTCTTCTTCTGGAACCACTACACGGAAAATCTTATCTGCCATCCCCATAGATTCCACACGCTTTTCTAAATTGGCTTTCACCTTATTCTCGTACCCGGAGTAAGTATGTACAACATACCAGTTTTTTTCCATTTAATAGGACTAATTCGTCCGTCCCTCCCTAATTTAATTAATATTTAGTAATCATATAAAAGTAATATTTTTAGACAAATGAAAAAACCCGTTAAACGGGCTTTACATAAAATTTCCTCTAATATTGTCATTATACCATGAAATAGTATTTGTTATTCAAGAATTAACCGAATCAATTTTGAAATACCAAAATCTATTACCTCAAAAAACAATGCAAAAAAGATAACAGTTGATAAAACTGTGATTGTATAACGAGTCAGTTCTTTACGTTTTGGCCAGCTGACTTTCCTCATTTCACGGGCAATATCACTGAAAAATTTCGTAATGCGTTGCATGCTGTACCCTCCAACTATGAATAGCTATCTATATCTATAAAATTATTTTGTTTCACGGTGGACTGTGTGAGTTCCACACGTTTTACAAAACTTCTTTAATTCCAAGCGCTCGGTTTGGTCCGCTTTTTTAGGGTAGGTATAGTTCCTTGACCCGCAGTCAGCACAAGCTAGAATCGTTTTATTACTCATCTTTGACCCCTACTTTAGACATGCATTATATCTTTAAAAAGATAACATGGACCTTTAATTAATGTCAATAGTCACTGGGAGCGTATTCATAAGATTGACAAAATTAGCTGCCAAAATTAAAACGAGAATTCACGAATTTCCAGATATCTCTCAAGTTTTCTCTTTACACGCTGCAAGGCATTATCGATCGATTTCACATGGCGGTTGAGCTCTTCAGAAATTTCCTGATACGATTGGCCCTCTAAATATAGAGACAGCACCTTCCGTTCTAAATCACTCAATAATTCTGTCATTTTCACTTCAATATTATCAAACTCTTCTTGATTGATAATCAACTCTTCAGGGTCTAACACTTTTGCTCCAGACAAAACATCCATTAAAGTTCGGTCAGATTCTTCATCATATATGGGCTTGTCCAACGAAACGTAGGAATTTAAAGGAATATGTTTCTGCCTCGTTGCTGTTTTAATAGCTGTGATAATCTGCCTTGTAATGCATAATTCGGCAAATGCCTTAAACGAGGTGAGCTTGTCCTCGCGAAAATCACGGATTGCCTTGTATAGACCAATCATTCCTTCTTGTACAATATCCTCTTTATCTGCACCAATTAAAAAATATGATCTTGCTTTTGCACGTACAAAGTTCCGGTATTTGTGGATTAAATAATCTAAAGCTTCGCTTTCCCCTTTGTGTACCAATTCAACAACTTCTTCATCTTCCAGCGACATGAATCGTGTATTGTTTAGTGTAATGAAGTCCATACTCACTAGGGTCCCCCTCTACCGAACCAGCATAGTCAGAACTATTATACAACAGAAATTTCCAAATGGTCAACGACTACCTTTCACCTCTGCGCCATTTTTCAAAAATTTCTGCCACTTCATTGCTTATTGGAATCTTTGAAGCAGGTTTGTTTTCCTGGATATTTTTAACGTTTTTTTCGATTCTTTTTTCAAGTTCATTTACTTCTGTTAACAGCTCACGCGCCGATATCCTGAGTGCTCCTTGGCCAAAAATAGCCCATTGTTCTGTGTAATCGGAGGTTGCTACATGAATTTGGGTCCTGCGGTTGCTTAATTCAATAGCCATTTTTTCAATCCGTTCATCGGCTGTTTCATTTTCCTTCGTAAAAATGACCTCAACCCTATGGTTCTTATATTTTTTTTCAATTCCTTGTACATAGTAAGCATCAAAGACAATAATGACTCGAAAACCTGAATAGGCTTGTAACTCTGCCATTTTCGCAATTAATAAGTCCCGAGCTGCAGCTAAATCCTTATCCTTTAATGCTTTTAGCTCGGGCCATGCACCGATAATGTTATAACCATCAACAATGAGTATGTCCATAGCTATCCCTCAAGCGGGTGGCGTTTACGAAATACCTCATACATGAGCAAGGAAGCAGCTACCGAAGCGTTTAAAGATGTAACTTTCCCTACCATTGGAAGTTTAATTAAAAAGTCGCATTTATCTCTTATGAGCCTACCCATACCTTTCCCTTCACTACCAATCACAAGGCCGAGAGGAAGTGTTGCATCAAAGCGGCGATAATCCTCTGTTCCACTCGCATCTGTGCCAGCAATCCAAACACCAAGTTCCTTTAGCTGGTCAATCGTTCTGGCCATATTAGTAACTCGAACGACTGGAATATATTCAATTGCTCCAGTAGAGGCTTTAGCAACAGTTGCCGTTAAGCCAACTGCTCTTCTTTTTGGAATGATAATCCCATGTGCCCCTACTGCATCTGCTGTACGCATAATCGACCCCAGATTATGGGGGTCCTCTATTTCATCTAACAAGAGGAAAAACGGTGGTTCCTCCCTTGCTTCAGCTGCAGCAAATAGGTCATCCAGCTCAGCATATTGGTAAGCAGCCACATAGGCAAGGACACCTTGATGATTGCCATCAGTAATTTGGTCAAGCTTCTTCTTCGGTACAAATTGAACAAGGACGTTGCCCTCTTTAGCCAAACTCGTTATTTGCTGCATGTTTCCCCGCTGTGAACCTTCTGCAATTAATATTTTATTGATATCTCGATTTGACTTTAGAGCTTCAATGACAGGATTTTTCCCAATAATGTATTCCTGTTCCTGATTCATCCTTTCACCCTCTTTCTCATTTCTTCTACATATGAAAATGATAATTCAATCAGTTCTTCCAACCGTTCCTTTTGTTCCAGCAAAAATAAATGCCCCATTAATGCTTCAAAAGCTGTACTATACCGATACGTTTGCACATCTGTATTTTTGGGAACAGTTGCTGATTTTGCATTTCTGCCGCGCATGACAACCGCCTTTTCTTCTTCAGTCAAACGTTCTTCATTCAACATTTGAAACAAAATTGAACACTGCGCTTTAGCCGAAACATATTTAGTTCCTTCTCGGTGCAATTGATTAGGCTTCACTTTACCGCTTTGAATTAGATGGTGTCTTACATAGGTTTCAAATATGGCATCGCCCATGTAAGCAAGGGCAAGACTATTCAATTGTTTTGGGTCCACATTATTTTCATAATGAAGCATTCATTTAGCCTCTTTTCCATCTAGTGCCTTGCGGCGTATCCTCTAAAATAATATTCATCTCTTTCAGCTGATCTCTAATTTGATCGGAGAGCTGGAAGTTACGACCTTTTCGAGCCTGAATACGTTTTTCAATAAGGGCATCAATTTCTGCATCCAATAGCTCTTCTTTTTCAAATGTTAAACCTAAAACATGGGAGAGCTCATCAAAAAGCTTTATAAACGCATCAATGACGATAACAGCTGTATTTTTTTCCATCAAATAATAATTCGCAAGTTTAGAAAGCTCAAACAAAACAGAAACCGCATTAGCTGTGTTAAAGTCATCGTCCATTTCCTTGATAAATTGCTCTTTTTGCCCCGCAATTTTATCAAGCCATTCCTGATTGTTATCTGTTAAATCTGTGCTTGCTTCCTTGCGGTGTTTTAAGTTTTGATAGGATGTTGCTAATCTTTCGAATGCTGCCTTCGTGCTCTCTAATAATTCTTCACTGTAATTGATTGGATTACGATAGTGAACAGATAACATAAAGAACCGCAGCACTTGTGGGTCGTGCTTTTTAATAATGTCATGAACAAGAACAAAATTCCCTAATGATTTGGACATCTTTTCATTATCAATATTAATATAGCCATTGTGCATCCAATAGTTAGCAAATGGTTTTCCTGATAAGGCTTCAGATTGAGCAATTTCATTTTCATGGTGTGGAAAAGCTAAATCCTGACCGCCAGCATGAATGTCGATCGTTTCACCT
>JAUZQA010000375.1 GCA_030705665.1 Bacillota bacterium | reverse complement strand
CCAAAAAAATGAACTCTGTCCGCAGCAGAAAACAATTCAACTGCCTTTTGGATCGACACTTGATCCAAAAGTTGTAATGTGTTTTGCAACGTTTGGATATTTGACTTAAAGACCTTTTCAGTGATTTCCCGTTCATTATCTTCTTCAGTAATTTCTTCATGGATTTCTTTGCTAGGAAGTAGAGTTTCTGAAGCAAGTGCAATTTTCATTGCCTGATAGCCTTTAAAACCCATGTGCTTGCAAAAACGGAATACAGTTGCGTCTGCAACTCCAAGATCCTCAGCCACTTCATTTATTGTACCATGAACAATCTTTTCAGGGTTTTTTAATATATAATCAGCAATTTGCTTCTCTTTTTCGCTAAATCTCGGATAGTAGGAGCGTATTTTATTAAAATAGCTGTTTGTCATGAGCATAACCTCTTTTTTAAGGTTTTTTATACAAAATAGTATACCATAAAACGTTTTCATGAAAAATTTTTTCCTGAGAACGTGGAGAACAGAAATATTAAGCTTCAGTAGAAATATTGATATCAAAAAAACTTGTCAATCTAATTGGATTAAGAGGATTGAGAAATGAAAAAAATTTTTTTGAATTTAATCGTAAACGGTTTCCAAACTCATAACAATAGAATATAATAACTTTGTAAGAAAAATTTTTTCATATAATCTAATAATGGAAAAAATTTTTTCCAAAAATAAATCAAATTAGTCAATCATTATAAAAATTCTAAAATTCGAAGAAAAACCTGAAAGAAGGCAATTAAATGAACCAGCCCTATTATTTAGGAGTAGATATTGGCACAACAAGTACGAAAGCGGTTCTATTTAAGAAGGACGGAACCGTGGTAGGAATGCACCATGTAGAATATCCGCTATATAGTCCCGTTCCTACAATAGCAGAACAAAATCCTGACGAAATATTTGCTGCAGTTATAGAAACCATTAAAGTTGCAATCCAAAAAGGCAGGATTCAATCGACTGATCTTGCACTTGTATCATTCAGTTCAGCTATGCATAGTGTGATTGCTGTAGATGAAAGCGGAAAACCTCTAACTGCATGTATTACTTGGGCTGACAGCAGGTCAACCGAATGGGCGCAAAGGATAAAAAATGAAATGGATGGACTGGAGATTTACAGAAGGACAGGGACTCCGATTCATCCAATGTCACCGCTCGCAAAGATAGCTTGGTTGCGGACAGAACATCCTGATGTGTTTGCCCGAACCAGTAAATTTATTGGTATAAAGGAATATATCTTTTATAAATTCTTTGACCAATATGTTGTCGACTATTCCATTGCCTCAGCAATGGGGATGTTCAATTTAAAAAATCTAACGTGGGATGAAGAAGCCCTAAGGGTTGCAGGAATTACAAAAGAGCAATTATCGGAACCCGTGTCTACCACCTATTACTTAAATCGAATAAAAGAAGATTATGCTGATGAAATGGGTATTTCAAAAGAAACGCCATTTGTTGTAGGAGCGAGTGATGGTGTGTTGTCCAACCTCGGGGTTAATGCGATAGACCCGGGTGTTGTGGCTGTCACGATTGGGACAAGTGGTGCCATCAGAACGGTGACGGATCAACCGGTTACAGACCCTAAAGGGAGAATTTTCTGTTATGCCTTGACGGAAAAGCATTGGGTTGTTGGCGGACCTGTCAATAATGGCGGAATGACCTTTAGGTGGGTACGAGATCAACTCGCTTCTGCAGAAGTCGAGACTGCAAAGCGCCTCGGGATTGATCCATATGAAGTTCTGACAAAAATTGCTTCTCGTGTTTCACCTGGCTCTGAAGGTCTGATTTTCCATCCTTATCTTGCTGGTGAGCGTGCGCCACTTTGGAATGCAAACGCAAGGGGTTCCTTTTTCGGTCTCGGGTTACATCACAAACGAGAGCATATGATTAGAGCAGTATTAGAAGGGGTTATATTAAATCTCTATACAGTCTTGCTTGCATTAGAGGAAGTAATTGGGATACCGAAAAAAATTCAGGCAACTGGTGGTTTTGCGAGGTCAGGGCTTTGGCGCCAAATGATGGCTGATATTTTTAATCAGAAAGTTGTTGTCCCTGAAAGTTTTGAGAGCTCGTGTTTAGGTGCAGTAGTTTTAGGAATGTATGCACTTGGGGAAATTGAGGATTTTTCCATCATGTCTGAATTAGTTGGTTCTACACATGAGCATGAGCCGAATGAAGAAAATATTGAAATTTATCAGGACCTTGTCAACATTTATATCCGTGTTTCACGATCTTTGGAAAAAGAGTATGAGGAAATGGCTGGTTTTCAGAAAAAGTGGGTTAAATAGATTCATATAAAAGTAGATAGGAAGAGGAGGAATTATGGTGGACAACCGTATTTCAACAATTAAGCCTTATACACGTGCAATCTTAAAAGCACATTTATGCTCATGTGGAGTAGATTACAACAAAATGGACAGACCTGTTATCGCTATCGCTAATTCATGGAATGAAATTGTACCGGGACATGTTCATTTAAGACAGCTGGCAGACCGTGTAAAAAAAGGAGTTATGGAAGCTGGAGGGCTTCCGCTTGAATTTAATACCATTGCTGTTTGTGACGGGATTGCTCAAGGCCATGACGGAATGAAATACTCACTTCCAAGTCGCGAAGTCATTGCTGATAGTGTAGAGACCATGGTGAATGCCCACGGGATCTTTGACGGAATGGTTGTTATGAGTTCCTGTGATAAGATTGTTCCCGGTATGATGATGGCGGCAGCAAGATTAAACCTCCCAAGCCTTGTCGTACTTGGCGGTGTCATGCCAAACCATATTAAACCGAAGGAATCGAAAGCAGCCCGTCAACAATTCCTCGCTGGGGAATTAGATGAAAAAGGGTTGGTAGAAGTGACGAACAAGTACTATCCAAGTGCAGGAGCTTGTCCATTCCTTGGAACTGCAAACACGATGCAGGGATTATCCGAAGCATTAGGAATGGCCTTACCTAAATCGTCCTGGATGCAGGCACTTTCAGACGAGCAGCTTGATGCGGCTGAACAAGCCGGGCGTCAAGCGGTTGAATTAGTGAAAAAAGGAATTAGACCTTCAGATATCTTAACGATTGAGGCCTTTAAGAATGCTATTTCTGTACTTTTGGCGATGGGAGGTTCTTTAAACGCCTGTCTGCATCTCCCGGCAATCGCCCATGAAGCGGGAGTGGAACTGCCTTTTGATGTATTCGATGAAATTAGCCGGAAAGTACCGTTTATTGCTGGCGTTACACCTAACAACAATGAATTTACCACCAATGATTTACAGCGGGCAGGTGGTATTCCGGCGCTTATGAACGAACTGTCTCCGCATTTAAGTTTGGATCTATTGACGGTTACAGGGAAGACAATCCGTGAAAACATAGAGGGATCCGAAGTACTTGATCGTGAAATCATTTATACATTGGAGCAGCCAATTGACCATGAAGGTGGAATTGCTGTTTTAAAAGGAAATCTTGCCTTGCAAGGTGCGCTTGTTAAACAATCTGCCATTCCTGAAGAGCTTAAATCTTTTTCCGGTCCTGCTAAAGTGTTCAACTCTGAAGAAGAGTTCCTTGAAGTATTTGAGGCAGGCGGCATTCATGAAGGGGATGCAGTCGTCATTCGCTACGAAGGACCTAAAGGCGGTCCGGGGATGAGAGAACTTCACCGCTGTACAGAAGTTTTAGGTAAGTTTAAAAAAATTGCGCTGATTACGGACGGCCGTTTTTCGGGAGCATCTGCAGGCCTTTCCATCGGATATGTCAGCCCGGAAGCTGCCGAAACAGGGAATATCGCCCTTGTACGTGACGGTGACATAATTGATATTGATATCGCCAATCGAATTTTGTCTCTAAACGTAAGCGACCAGGAACTGGCAGTGAGAAAAGAGCATCTTGAAGTACTGAAACGGGAAGCAAGCAAGTTTCTAAAACTATACTCATCCAGTTCAGCATCGGCCGCTTCCGGTGCGGTTCGAGTAATTGAAAATGGTGGGTTATGATGCTAAAAAAATATGAAATTTTAAAAAGGCTGCAAACCGGGAAAGTTGTCGCTGTTGTCAGAGGTACTGATGCGCATGATGCTTATGAAATCTCGAAGGCCTGCATTCGGGGAGGAATTCTCAATATTGAAGTAACCTTCACTACTCCAGGTGCGCTGGAAGTCATTAAACGGCTTGCCGATGAAGCAACGGATGCGGTCATAGGAGCAGGGACTGTCCTGGATCCAGAGACGGCACGCATCGCTATGTTAAATGGGGCCGAGTTTATTGTAAGTCCTCATTTTTCAAAAGAGATTAGTGAAATTTGCAATCTTTACTCGATCCCGTATATGCCAGGATGTTTAACGGTAACAGAAATGATAGAGGCTTTAAAAACAGGTGTGGATGTCGTAAAAGTTTTCCCAGGCGGACTTGCGGGAACGTCCTACATTGAAAATATTAAAGGACCGCTGCCAAATATAAATCTGATGCCATCCGGGGGAGTGAACCTGGAAAATGTTGCAGAATGGCTGGAAAAAGGAAGTTTTGCAGCAGGAATAGGAAGTGTGTTGACAAAGGGCATTGAACCTAGCAATTATGATGAAGTCGAAAAAAGAGCAAAACAATTCTT
>JAUZQA010000374.1 GCA_030705665.1 Bacillota bacterium | reverse complement strand
TTTTCAAATAAATTCGATAATGCCGTAATGAAGGGTTGATACTCCTTGTCGGTCTTTTTTGGGGAATAAGAAGCGGACAAGTATCTGCCCAAAAATCCATTTAAATTAAATGGCAGGTCATTGCGAAAGTACTTAACATCAAACATTCCATCTTTAAAAAATTTCTGAAATGTATTCGGAGTTTCCTCCATTCCTCCGCTAAAACCATTAAAATAGAGGCAATATTTTTGGCAAACTACAGCACTTTCCTTGTTAAGATCACTTGACCCATCCCTACTATTCCAAACAAGGGCCACTTTCGCATCCTGCTTTAAAATCCGTTGACATTCCAATCTGAACCGCTCAATGTCGAACCAATGAAATGCCTGTGCAACAGTTACTAGATCTAGACTATTATCATTTAACGTTGTGTTCTCAGCCGTACCCTTAACCGAAGTAAAACGGGAATTAGACTCCAGAGTTTGTTCCGCTACTATTCTCATATCATCATTTGGTTCTACTCCGATGACAGTAAATCCCCGTTCAAGAAACTGTCTGGTTAATATTCCTGTCCCCGAACCAATATCTGCAATTGTACAATCCTCATTTAAACCAGTTTCAGTAATTAAATATTCAATATAATCAAGGGGATAGCTGGGACGATACTTAGCATATACCTCAGCTTTGTCTGTGAATTTATCTGTTGATTTCATAATGCCAGCACTTCCTTTTATACCCAATTACAGTTCTATAAAGTTTTTTTCATTAAATCAGCTGAAGAATCAGGAATTGGAAACAGCTCCGATAACCTTATTATTTTTCCATTAACATCTTTAAATACAATGTGATCTCGAGTGAATTTACGCGGACTATCAAGTCCACAAGCCGCAGCTAAAGCAAATAAACCTTGTCGTACATTAATGATATAGTTCATGACTCGCCATTTCTTTTCCTCTGGCACAAGTGCTACTTGATATTTGGGATCCGTGGTCGTTACACCTGCAGGGCATTTACCAGTATGGCATTGAAGAGCCATGATACAACCGTTCGCAATCATAAAGCCTCTTGCTGAGTTCACAGCATCTGCACCGATTGCAAGGGCAATAGCAATTTTATCAGCTGATATTAACTTTCCTGAAGCAAATATTTTCAACTTATTTCTTAGGTCAAACTGATAGGCCTTATCGACAACCGCAATTAAAGCAGGAAATAAAGGTAGCCCCATTGTATCTGCCATTGATTTGAAAGTGGCGCCTGTTCCGCCTTCACCGCCATCAACGGTAATAAAGTCCGGATAAATCCTAAGATTATTCATCCTCTCGAAAAATTCATCCAAGCTGGAAGGATTTCCAACGACAATTTTGATTCCCACCGGTTTGCCGCCTTCCTCTTGCAGCATTTTGATAAACTGCAGCGTTTCAATTGAATTATGCAAAAATGGAAATCTATTGGGAGAATTAATGGTTTTCCCCACTGGAACCTTACGAATATTTGCTACCTTTGCAGTTACCTTTGACCCCTCCAAATGTCCGCCACGGATCTTTGCTCCCTGGCCGAATTTAAGCTCAAATGCTTTAATATTCGTTTCCTGGGCTTTAATCCTAAATTCATCTATAGAAAAATTTCCCTCATCATCGCGATAACCAAATAAACCAGGTCCAATTTGAGCGACCACATCTGCACCGCTTTCTAAATGCTCTGGAGCAACTCCGCCCTCCCCCGTATTAATCCACGAACCGCCTGCCATCCGGCTGCCCTTACCTGTTGAAAGAATATAGTTTTCTCCGACTGCTCCGTAAGATGTAGCAGAGGCACCAAATGGACCTCGAAGCCTCCAAGGAAATTTCCGATCGCCGCCAACGATTACGGTATCTTCCTCATGGTAAAGCCAACGTGTTATTTGATCGTTTTCAAGCTTTTCATGACGAGTAAACAATCCTTCATGATCAATTTTATATTTCATTGCGTGGACCTTATCTTGATTGTCTACCCTCAATTCTTCATACAATAGGGGAAACAAACCATTAGCAATATAATAACCAGGCTGATCAAAATCACGTTTAGATCCAAAGCTTAAAAGATCACTTCGATATTTGGCAGAAAAAACAATCCCTAAAAAATCAGTTCGTGAAAATGGTTTACCACTATTATCATCATCAAACCAGTATTGCCTGAATTCTGGGCCAATCTTTTCTAATAAGTAGCGCATCCATCCCAAATAAGGGTGTGCTCTAATAATCGAATGCTGTGGTTTCTTCGCTAAGATATATAACCACAAAAGCAAAGAAAGCGGTCCTACAATAAACACAATCAAGAGAAAAATAAAAATAGTCCATACCATCAAACATTCCCTCCTTTAATAACGAATATTGAGTCAAGTCATGCAGTTTTGATGCTGAGCGGTTATTTTTTCACTACTAATACATTATTTAAAACTTTCCATTATATTGCCTTCTATATATATCAGTTTACATTATCTCAATTAGAGATAAGCAGAAAAAGATTAATAGTATACTTAATTTTGATTTTGTTTCCACAATCCATTGCATTAATGTAAAAATCCAATAGCTTTAGAAAATAATGCGAATAGAACGGGCTTCTATTAAATTAGAAATAGCACACTCAAATCGTGTGCTATCTTTGCATTGTCAATCCATTTAATTCTTAATTAAATAAAATACCATCCTTACATTCCAAACTTTTGGAGTCTTTTATAAAAAGTACTCCTTGGGATTTCTAATAACTTCGCGGCTGCCGTAACGTTTCCTTTTGTCTTTTTCAATGCATCCAGCATTAAGTCCTTTTGGATTTTTTCCCGGGCCTTTAACTTCTTTTCCACCTCTTCTATATTTTCCTGCTCCATGGATAAGGAACTGGATGGGTGTCTAATGGTTAAAGATTCTAAGCTATTATTGAACATATCCTGACTTGACTGTTCATCGAGGGATAAAATGTGCAGTCGCTCCAATACGTTAATTAATTCTCTAATATTTCCTGGCCATTCATAGTCTTTCAATCTAGAAGTTAGATCCTCCATATTCGGAACGGTCCAACCATTTCTCTTACAGAAATGCCTGACAAGATACGGAATATCTTCCTTTCTTTTTCTAAGCGGAGGGACATCAATTGGATAGACGTTTAAACGATAATAAAGGTCTTCGCGAAAATCCCCTTCTTTTACAAGTTTTGTTATATCACGGTGTGTTGCCGTGATAATTCGCACATCCAATGGGATTTCTTTCGTGCTCCCAAGCGGAGAAACTTTCCTGTCTTGGAGCACACGTAATAAGGCCACCTGCATGGTATGCGGGATTTCACCTATTTCATCAAGAAAGATCGTTCCCTTTTGTGCCTGCTCAAATTTTCCTTTATAGCCTTGCCGTCTTGCCCCAGTAAAAGCCCCTTCGACATAGCCAAAAAGCTCACTTTCCATCAGGTCTTTCGGAATGGCACCGCAATTTAACGAAATAAACGGCCCCTCTTTTCGTGGGCTGTTGTCATGAATGGCCCGAGCAATCACTTCTTTTCCCGAACCGGTTTCACCTGAAATAAACACGGTGGCATCTGTTGGAGCGACGAGCTTTACTTTGTTTAATGTATTTTGAAAAACCTCACTCGTTCCACACTCGCCTTTAAAGATAAAGGGTTTTGAAAAACTTTGCGATTGAAAAGATACGTTATTACGATGAGTTAACACCTCTGAAAGGAAATAAGAGCTTCCGATGATCTTGTTATTTTCCTTTGAATAAAAAGGCATTCCAGCGTCAATTTGGTATCCGTTATGTAAAAGTTCATACAAGTTCATTCCGACCGACTGGGGGAACCTTTCACGGACAGGTTTACTCGCAGATATGATCATTTGTTTTTGATTACATACCAAGAAGAGCTGGTTTGAATAGGTCTCGGCTAGATGGGCTGCTTGCTGGAATAGGGCAATTTCTTCTTGATAGAACCGCTTGCTTATTTCTTTTTCAATGGCATAAGAAATCGATGTGACCATGCCCAGCATAAAGGGGTGGGAGTGGTTAACCGGACATGAAACATCAATAACCCCCATCAGGTTTCCATTATCATCAAAAACAGGTGTAGCAGAGCAGCTCCATTGATGAGAGGCGACAGAATAATGTTCAGCTCCATTAATCGTAACCGCTTCTTTTGTTTGTAACGCGGTCCCAATGGCATTGGTTCCTACCTCAGTCTCTGTCCACCGTGCCCCTTCAACAAAATTAATTTTTCTGGCATCCGATAACGCTTTTTCATTTCCTGTTAAAGAAAGGACATATCCATCCGGGTCGACCAAAAGTGCCATCATTCCCGAATCTTTAATCGCCTGATCCATCTTTTTTATATGGGGGGAAGCGATTTCGATCAGCATAGAATGCTTCTCTTTTTTGGCATTTAGGTCTTCTTTTGATAATAAATCCAGGCCTTTATTTAAATAAGGGTTTACCTTTTCTGTTTTACAGCGGTGCCAGGATTCCAAAATTCGTTTGTTCAACCGTGCTGAATCCAGAATGCCTTCTTTCACAAAACGCTTCCAAACATCAAAATAAAAAGTCGTATTCATTTAACCCTCCCCTTAACCCAGAAAAATTTTTCGAAAGTGGTTTGAGATCGATTACTTGTTTACAAATCTTGCGAAG
>JAUZQA010000373.1 GCA_030705665.1 Bacillota bacterium | reverse complement strand
TTTTCAAAAACCATTGTGTAATGGTTGCAATCGGAAATCTCCATTTGAATATTTTTCGTATATGCCATGGTATCTTCGTAATCCTTTTTGTAAAAAAGCGGCGGCAGCGAACCAATTTCCCCTTTCGCATAAACAAGCAGCACTGGACAGGATATTTTTGAACAGACTTCCTTTGGAACATAGGTTTGGAAGCTTTCAAAATCTGCTAAAATCCCTAAATCCGATGATTTATTTTCCCAGTGGTCGGAAACCCGTTCCACCTCATAATCGACAGCATCCTGTAACGTTTCATTCCAAGTTACCCCTAGAATCGAGTAAATCTGTTGGATTTCCTTAAAATAACTTTCTTTTGTTGGATATTTTTTGCTCAACCTCCCCAAGGCAGGTTGAACGATTGCTCTTTGGTGTTCAGACATTTGGGCTGCACCGTCGAGAAGAATAACAGCTTTTACGGAGTTTAATTTACTGGCAACAATGGAGGAAATAAACGCACCCATAGAATGTCCTAAAAGAATTGGATGGTCGAGCTTTAACGTTCTGATTAACTCTAGGATATCTTCAGCATGTTGGAAAATAGTAGACTCTGAACCTATTTTTGCACTATTCCCGCGTCCGCGTAAATCCACGGATAGAATTCGGTACTCACCTTTTAGTTTTTCGGCATAATAATGCATATATTTGTGCGACCCTGTTAAACCATGAATCATGATAATCGGGCCCTTTTTACCGGTATAGTCCACGACCTGGATGTCATGTCCATGAATCGTTTTTTTATAAAACTCCATTCCGTTTTCACCTCTCGTATGATTAAAAAGGCCTTTTAAAACGGGTAGATAGCATTTGAAAATGGTATCCCTCAATTTTAAAAGGCGCTGATTCGTTGGATTAATACAATCTATACTATGTATGCGTTTTCTCTATTATGGTATATTTTCTAAATCGCTGCAATGGTTTTCTTGCAAAAAATTGTAAATTTAGCAATGGGTTTTTGTAAATAAAAGACCGTGTTAAATTTGGCTGTTGATTTCCACTAACAGAGCCAAATTAAAAAATCGGGCCGCAGCACACAGGCACGACCCGAGATCTTTCTAGCTAAATAGTTTTAGCAGCATGATGGCCAAAATAACTGTAGAGGCACCACCGATTCTTGTGGAGACTTGGGCAAATGGCATCAATGACATCCGTCCTGAAGCTGAAAGAATCGCTACGTCGCCAGTCCCACCTAAACCGCTGTGACAGCCTGTAACAATCGCTGAATCAACTGGGAACATTTTCATTAATTTACCTACATAAAAGCCAGATACCATAATCGCTAAAACAACCGATGCACAAATAATCACATATCCTGGAGTAACAATTTTAACTACATCCTTAAGCGGGATATAGAGCATTCCTAATCCTACCATTAATGGCCAAGTCAAACTTCCTGAAACAAATTTATATAAATGATAGGCACCTTGTTCCATTTTTGCTGGCATTACTTTAATGCTTTTTACTACTGCAGCTGCAATAATCATTAACACTGGTCCAGGAATTCCCAAAAATTTATTTCCAAGACCGCCTAAGATAAAGAAGCTGCATGCAATTAAAAGTCCTGCACCCATTAATGGAAATTCAATTGGCTTTTCAATGGAAGTGGCTCCTGTTATGTCATCGCCGCCTTTTGCTTTAACTAGAACACCGTTACCAGTAAGTTCTGGTTTTCTTTTACCTAAGTTTGCCAGAATACCGGCACAAATAATCGCCACTGTATTTCCAATAACTGCAGCCGGAATCAACTGGCCGACAAATGTCTCAGATGCTTTTCCAAGAACTTGTCCATAACCGATTGATAAAGGCAAGATTCCTTCTCCAATTCCTCCGCCAATAATCGGAACCACGATATAGAAAATTGTATGTTTAATATCATATCCAAAAAGTAAACCAACTAATGCGCCAACAACTACCCCTGCAATCGTTCCAACGATCAGCGGAACAAACATACGAGTAAAGCCTTGAATTAATACTCTGCGGTTCATGCCAAGAATACTGCCGACAACTAAAACTGAGATATATAGGTATAAAAAGTTCGATGTTTTCATTAACTGAGTTACAGCATTCATACCTGTTGTGTTAATAACATTAAAAAATACTAAAATGGAAGGAACTAAAAGTGAGAGAATCGCAGGACCGCCGATATCCTTAAGGACAGGTATCTTCATTCCCATGTCACCAAGGAAAATCCCCATGACCATAATAACGGCAAAGCCACCGAGCATATCTGCCGGAAGCTGTTTATAGACAGCTGCTGCATAAACAACAAGTGCGATGATGATATAAAGCGGTAATGGTACTGCCCCTATTTTCACACTACCAAGCTTACCCCAAAAGCCCTTCTTTTCTTCAACTTTTTCCCCCATTACAGAAAACGCTTCCATCTTTTTAAATGTTTCCACTCTTCATCCCCCTCTCCGTTTATAGTTCAATGATAGGTTTCATTAAAGCGCTTTCATAGTTTTTGTAAATTTATTAATTGTTTTGTAATTAAAAAAAGTGGCAGATATAAAAATATCTGCTCACAAAAAGTTTTTTATAAGGTGCTCCTTTAATGAATTAAATTCATGCTGATACACGGGCCTTCCAACTGTGCCATAGATGACTTTTACATCAAGGATTCCGATATCTTTTAAAAAATTTAAATACTTACGGACGGATACACGTGAAATGCCTACAAGCTTGACGACATCTTCAGTTGAAAATTGGTCATGTTTTAATTCCTGAATCGCTTCCCAAATTTGTTTCAAGGTATCTTTTGTTAATCCTTTTGGCAGCTCCTCCATCAGCGGCTTTTCATCCCGATGCAATAGCTGCTGGTCCAATACATCCTGACTTATTTGATTTTGCGATTGAATGACTCTCGTTTGCTCTTTATAAGTGGCTAATGCTTTACTGAAACGTTCAAATTCAAATGGCTTAATTAAATAATCGACGACACCGTACCGTAAGGCTTTTTTGATCCGCTCCATATCGGAGGCGGCTGAAATAATAATAACATCGGTCTCTTTTTCATGCTCACGGAGATAGGTTAACAGCTCAAGTCCAAGTCTCCCTGGCATAAAAATATCCAACAGAATCAGATCGATTTCCAGTTTTTCAAGCTTCTTTATCGCCTCATCCACAGTTCCTGCCGTTGCCATTAACTTAAATCCTTGCACTTGCTCCAGGTAGCGTTTATTAAATTCAGCAACCATCGGGTCATCTTCAACAATCATCACTCGAATCATGGAGAGTCCACTTCCTCTTTATACGGGATGTACACAGCAAAAACGGTTCCTTTTCCCTGCTTTGATGAGAGAATCAATTCTCCCTCCTGCCTTTTTACAGCTTGGTCGACAAGATACAAGCCAAAACCACGATTCTTACCTTTTGTAGAGAATCCTTTTTCAAAAATATGGTTTTGCTGTTCCTCACCCATTCCTTTGCCAGTATCCCTTACTTCTATCGTTAAAATCTCATCAGCATAGTCGAAATTAACATCTATTTTTTTTACTTTACAATCGTTCACAGCATCAATCGCATTATCAATTAAATTACCAACGATCGTAATCAGTTCATGTGAAACATCAGAATCAACCGGCAGTGGCACAGGGCGATCACAGGACACGGCCAAGTCCACTCCCGATTCTCTGGCATTACTTAATTTTCCAATTAGAAATCCCGCTAATACAGGGTCTTTGATTTTTTTTGTCACAAAGCCAATTTCGTTTTCTCGATGGTTCACGGTTTCATTAATAAAGTTCACCGCTTTATCGTAATAGCCCATATGCACCATCCCTAGAATGACATGAAGCTTATTCATAAACTCATGTGACTGAGCCCTGAGGGCGTCTGCGTAATTACGCACCCCTGTCAATTGCTCAGCGAGGACTCGAATCTCTGTCTTATCACGAAAAGTGGCAATGGCCCCGACGATATTATGACCAACTTTAACCGGGACACGATTGGTTAAAATCGTGATACCGTTTAAATCCTGCTCTTCATCCAGGTCGACTTTACCCGTTTTCAATAATTCATTTAAGCGGGTTGACGGCATATATTCTTCAATGTTTGTTCCAATTGGATTATCAGGCAGACCTGCTTTTTCAAAAAGCTTTAAAGCGGCCCGATTGACGAGAGTTATTTTCGATTCCTGATCGACTGCGACAATACCTTCACGTACCGATTGCAGCATGGAGCTTCGCTCTTCTAATAGTTTGGCAATCGCAAATGGCTCGAGGCCAAGCAGGATTTTTTTAATATATCGAGCTAAAATGACAGCCCCAATAATTCCGACCAAGATCCCAATGATCGTACCAATAAAGATTCCTTCCCGGCTCTTATTGACGGCACTTTCTACATTTGCTAAAGAGATTCCTACGGCAACGGCTCCAATCTGTTTGCCCGTTGCGTCCTTTATGGGCGTAAACGACCTTAAAGAAGGGCCCAGAGAACCTTTTGAAATCGAATCATACTCATGGCCTTTTAGGACAGGTCCTTGATCCCCGCCTGAGAATGGCTTTCCTATATTTTTAGGGTCGGGATGTGATTTGCGAATGCCTTTCATATCCATGACGACAATAAAGTAAACGTTGGTCGCCTTTGTGATTTCATTGGCAAACGTTTGAAT
>JAUZQA010000372.1 GCA_030705665.1 Bacillota bacterium | reverse complement strand
TTGGCCTTTCGGTACACTATTCAGTGAGGCTCGTTGGACTTCCGCAATATATGCCGCACTATTGATGCTAAATCCAATCATGGCTGATGTTAAGGCCGATAGTTGGATGCCGATAACAGGTAATCCGAAATATAAAATAAAAAGTAAGGCAAGCATAGGGATTCCCCGCATAAACGATATATACAGCCTTGCAGGGAATCTTAGGAATTTAGTTGAAGAACTGCGGGCAAGACATAGAAAAAAACCAATTAGTAGTCCAGCCCCCATGCTTACAATGGAAATGAATAAAGTATAGCCAATGCCCCGAATTACAAAGGGGAAGCTATTAATAGCTAGATGTAAGTTAAAGAAATGTTTCCAATCCAAGGTTCGATCACCTTTTGCTTATTTTACATTCACATTGACAAACTTCACATTTGGCTTTTTGGTTACATCAAAGCCGACAAAGAACTCTTTCGAAAGTTTGGACAGTGTGCCATCTTTTTTCATTTCATCAAGAGTAGTATTGACTTCACTCATAAGTTCTTTATTTCCCTTTTTTGTTACAAGGGCTGAATAGCTTGGCATATAAAATAGATTTGGATTAACTTCTAAGTTAAATTGCGGCATCATTTTTACAGCAATGGATTGTAAATAATAGTCATTTAAAATAACATCCGTACGGCCTAGAGCAACATCACGAAGATAAACATCATTTGAGACATTTCCGTAAGTGACAATTTGGGCACCATTTTGTTTGGCAATTTGGCTAAAAATTGAGGTAGCTGCCCCCGCTGCTTTTTTCCCTTTTAAATCATTAAAACTGTGTATACCAGACTGGTCCGCTTTCCTTACAAGCATGGAACCAAAAGAAAATTTATAGGGCTTGCTAAAATCGAAGGATTTCTCTCTTTCTTTCGTCACACCAATGTCATTGGCCGCAAGATCGACCATGCCGGATTGAAGACTTGGAAGAATACCATCAAAACCCATTTCTTTAAATTGAACCTTTAAATGTAATCGCTTTGCTACCTCTTTCACAACCTCTACATCATACCCTGTTAAATTATTGGTTTTATCTTCATGATAAGAAGTTGGATATAGTGTACCTGAAGTAGCAACTACAAGTGTGCCTTTATTCTTAATTTTATCCCAGGCGGTTGTTGTCTTTTTTTCCTTAGTTGATTGACCGCATCCTGCCAGGGCTAGAAGTAATATAAAACTTAAAAGATAGATGAAACCATACTTTTTCATGTCTATTCTCCTAATTGAAAATAATCAGGAACATAACCAGGGGGGGCTATGTTCCTCTATAAAAAATTTGTTTTATTCTTTACCTAAAGGAGTCGGGGAACTCTTATCGGGCATCTTTACTTTATCCTATTATCCCTTTGAAAAAATTGATATTGGTCAATAATTGCTTTTTTTCTTTCATAGTTGAGAATAGAAAAAAATCGGAGAGGACAGTTCTGTCCACTCCGATTTTTTCTAAAGCGCTTCTTCTATTAATTTTTTGTAGTATCAGATGAAAAGGAGAGCAAAGATAGAATAGAGTGGTATGTATACGATCATGACGGCAATCACCGGTGACCAAAGTTCTGCCCCGAAGGAGAACCATCCGGATTGGACGGCGAAATAACTGTGGGACATTCCGATTTTTTATTGATTCAATGAACAGATTTATTCTTCGGGCTGTCTTTAGCGTCATCTTGCCCTTTGGATAAGATGCTGTTTTTATACTGGCCCGGTGTCATGCCGGCATATTTTTTAAATAATGAGGTGTAATAGCTTTGGTTGCAATATCCAAGCATATGGGCGATTTCGCTAAGCTGTGAGTCCGTATGGAGTAGAAAATATTTGGAGTCTTCAATTTTTTTTCGATTGATGTATTCGGGAATAATCATGCCGACTGACTCCTTAAAAACTTTCGAAAGATAAGCTGGATGGACGCCGGCAAATTCCGCAATTTTTTCAAGTGATAATTCATCATTGAAAATCTCACGGTGAATATAAGTAACCGCTCTGTTAACTAGCGGATTATATTCCAATCTTTCCGCTGCCTTTAACGTATCAATAAAACAAGCAACCATTTCATATTCGAGTTCTTTTAAACCATGACTGGAATCTGTTTTTTCGATTTGGCGGATCATCACATCACTGAGGTTGAATGCGTCCTCTGGCAATGTGCCACCCTGGATGATGGCTCGGGTAAATAGTGTGCAGGAACAAATCAGTGAATTTTTCAACGAGCGGAGTGGCTCAGTAGAAAGTGTGGCCCGTTCCAAACTATTAATTTGGTTTAATACTTCTTTTGAACTCTCTTGGTCACAGCGGATAATGCAGTCCATCAACTGCTGCTCTAAGGCGTAAGAGGGATGATAGTAGAAATCGAGATTATTTTCCGCTCGCGATTCGAAAAAACGCCTAATATTCTTGTTTTTAATTTGCATTCAATTTCCACCTTAAAAAATTGATAAAAAAACAATTTTTTTAATATAATTGTAGATTTCAAGCAGGTAAAATTCAAGTATCAACTATAAAGGGGGCAAACAAAGAAATGCAAAGTAAAAAAATATTCACTAAATTGTTAGCGTTTTCTTTTGCAGCCAGCATCGCACTAACAGGATGCAGCAGCAGTTCAAGCAGCAGCAAATCCTCTGACAACAGCACCGCAGGTTCTACGCCAACAGTTATAAAATTTGCTGCTCAGGCTGACAGCACGCCGGCTACAAAAAAATTAATTGATTCGTTCAACATATCGCAAAAGAAATACAAAGTAGAATGGACGCAAATGACCAACGATTCTGCGCAAATGCATGACCAACTCTTGACTTCATTATCCAGCGGTTCTTCCAATTACGATGTGATCTCCATGGACGTTGTTTGGGCCGGTGAATTTGCAGGTGCCGGTTATTTGCAGCCAATTGATGTGCAATTGAACAAAGACGGACTTAATAAGGCAGATTTCAACCAAGGTTCTATGTCTTCCGGAAGCTTTGAAGGCAAACAATATACTCTGCCATTCTTCCCTGACTTAGGAATTCTTTATTACCGAAAGGATATTGTAAGCCAAGCAGATGCTGCAAAGCTTGATAGCGGCATCTATACTTATAATGACTTATATAACATGTCGCAAACCTATTCCGGCAAAAACGGAACAAAATATGGTTTGGTTTATCAATCCAAGCAATATGAGGGATTGACGG
Source organism: Bacillota bacterium (assembly GCA_030705665.1). The sequence goes on along the minus strand of JAUZQA010000372.1, from coordinate 1,481 downwards.
TAAACGCAAATGAATTTACGAAATCATTCACAGATATAAAAGGCGGGCTTGAAGAGATGTATAAATTTACCCAAGCCCCGTTCGAACCGAAGGATCTTCTGAACTATACGGAAGCTGAAACTGCTACTACTTTTAACCAAGGTGCTGCCGTATTTGCCCGCAACTGGCCATATGAATTTGGGATGATCAAAGGAAAACAAAGCGGCGTTACTGTTACAGTCGACCAAGTTGGTGTTGCTCCACTTCCTAACGGAGATGCTGTCGGCGGCTGGCTCCTTGGAATTAACAAGAGCTCGAAACACGCTGACGGCGCCTGGGCATTTATTAAGTTTGCTGCTGGTGAGCAAGGACAAAAAATCATGTCGATTCAAGGCGGATACCTACCTGGTTTTAACGCATTGCTAACAAATAGTGATGTAAAAAATGCAAACCCGCTACTAAGCTATCCTGGATTCCTAAAAGCTTTATCACAAACTATTTCAAGACCAGTTTCACCGGAATACAATAAAACCTCCGACACTATTCAAGTTTCAGCACATAAATACTTGAGCTCCGGTACAGGACTTGATCAATCGGTTTCAGATATTGAAACAGCTATTAAAGGTAAATAACTTCGTTCATTTTAAACTGTAATAATAGAGGAGGCTGACTTTAATGAAAGCCTCCTTTTTCTATCAATCCATTCAACGATGAAGAGGTGAAAACATGCGAAAGATGGGGCTTAAGGAATGGTTGTTTATCATTCCAACATTATTGCTCATTGGAGTGTTTTCTTTATGGCCGGTGCTGCAATCCTTCACCTATACCTTCTTTGATTATCACTTGAACGACCAGCAAAAAGCCGGTCTTTACCTGAGCGAGCGTTTTAATACGTCCCTTTTTAATGAAACAAAGATGTATGTCACGATGTTCCTTAAAGAAGATCTGCCAAACATTAAAGACACTGCTGACAAAGACAGGGTTGCAAACGTAAACAAAGAACTTTCTGCTGTTGATCAAGAATTTAAGAACAAAACTGGTGTGATCAAAATCAGCCAACAGGAAAAAAAACAGATGGAGAATTTACACAAGGACGCAAAGGACCTTGTCACTTATCTCAATCAAAAATACAAACTGATTCATAAAACCGATTTGCCGCAAGTAGTCAATGATCTGCAAAAATGTATCATTCCTTCGAATTTCATTGGCCTGCAAGGATACAAACAAGCTCTGGCTGACCCTAGGGTAGGCATTGCCTTAAGAAATACGTTGGTGTTCACCGTTATTTCGGTCTTTATTGAACTTGTTCTTGGCTTGGGTCTTGCCCTTGTATTAAATAAAGCAATTTTTGGAAAAGGGTTGATTCGAACTACATCATTGATACCATGGGCGATTCCGACAGCTGTTGCAGCATTGATGTGGAACTATCTGTTCGATGGTACAAGTGGGATTGTCGCACATTTTTTTGAAATGTTTCATCTAATCAGTAAATCCCAGGACTT
>JAUZQA010000371.1 GCA_030705665.1 Bacillota bacterium | reverse complement strand
TGTGTTGACAAATATGGTTCAACAACCGCTCCACTCCGTTCAGAGTGGCCGACGGAGTGCATATGGTCCTCAATTTTAAACAATACGCCTAATTCTTGAAGGTCTTTTACAATCTGCTTGCGGCAATCAAAACGATCCATACCTTGATACTTGCCTGCATTAGCATTCATCGTGCCGTCTTCATTCATAACAAGAATCCGTTCAAGGTTGTGGCGGTTCCCTACTTCAAAGTCATTAGGGTCGTGAGCTGGAGTTATTTTTACAACCCCTGTTCCAAATTCTATATCCACATATTCATCTGCCACAATTGGGATTTCACGGCCAACGATTGGAAGGATGACTGTTTTTCCGATCAAATGCTGATAACGCTCATCTTTTGGATGAACAGCTACTGCACTATCACCAAGCATTGTTTCCGGACGAGTCGTCGCGATTTCAATACTGCCTGAGCCATCAGCCAAGGGATAGTTCATATGGTAAAAAGCTCCTTGAACATCCTTATAGATTACTTCAATATCAGAAATCGCTGTTTTTGTTGCCGGGTCCCAGTTGATGATATATTCGCCGCGATAAATAAGACCTTTTTTATATAAGGTTACGAATACTTCCCGAACCGCTGCAGATAATCCTTCATCAAGGGTGAAACGCTCACGGCTGTAATCAAGTCCTAAACCAAGTTTTGACCACTGCGCCCGAATGTGAGCTGCATACTCCTCTTTCCATTTCCATGTTTCTTCCACGAACTTTTCTCTTCCAAGGTCGTAGCGGCTTTTTCCTTCCTCACGCAGCTTTGCTTCCACTTTGGCCTGGGTAGCGATTCCGGCATGGTCCATTCCTGGCAGCCAAAGAACATCATACCCCTGCATCCGTTTCATTCTCGTGATGATATCTTGTAAAGTCGTATCCCAGGCGTGGCCCAAATGCAATTTACCAGTTACATTTGGCGGTGGAATAACAACGGTATATGGCTGTTTGCCCTCATCATCTTTTGCTTCGAAAAATTTGCCGGAAAGCCACCAATCATAGCGTCCTTTTTCAATTGTTTGCGGATCATATTTTGTTGGCATTGTAAGATCCTTCGTATCCATTTCTAACTCCTCCTAATTCTAATAAAAAAAGCAACATTGCCCTTTTCCAAAATAAAAAAACTCCAGTCGTCTAAAAGGACGAATGGAGTTTGCATCGCGGTACCACCTTTTTTCCAATCAAAAAAATGATTGGCTCTTCATCGGATAACGGATTTCATCCGTCTTCCACTACTAGGATAAAATCCGTTGGCGGAAGAAGCTCTAGGGCGACATTCCAATGTTCTGCTTAGGAAATTTTCCAGCATCTAATTTCCCTCTCTATAAGCAGGCGGGCATTGTACTCTTCCCTGTCTGTGCTTTTTATTATTCAGTGCTATTAACATACTATCTAAAAAAGGGGAATCTCGTCAATAATCATAACCTATTTTTTCATAGTTTATACATTTTGGGGGAATTCGTATGCACACACAAATGGAGGAAAATACATAAAATATCATCTAACGAGAGAAAAAAGAAGAGGTGTTCTAATGAGAAGAAGGTATACCAAGTTTTCAACACCCAACTGGCTTCAAAGCCTGAAACGGGTGTGCGGGCAGTTTATTATCCCTATTTGTGTATTTCAAGGGATACGAACTATTCTGCTGCCTACCATTTTTGATGTATTATTATTCGTTATCCTGATTTTATTAGCAGTTGCCATCTATTTAGAAATCATTTAAGGAGCCCTTTTTCATTTAAACTTCAAGGGCTCCTTCTTTTGTTTCTGGACCTTGATCCGCTAATCTCATTGCTACATATTCGGTATTCTTATGATGCCAATATTTTCTCAGCAGCTGCCTTACAAATTGTAATTCATTTCTCTTATGTGGCTCCTTGTGATAATACTTTTCGACAACTTGAATAAGCGGGATAGGATAGGCCAAATAGCTAAGAAAAAGTAACTTTTCATCAGGCTTAAACGGAAAGTATTGATGATAGTGATGGACCCATTCAATACACTCATCATTTCGTTTCGGACGAGTATTTAAGGTGCGTGATAAAAAAGGTAACATATCGTGGATCGGTGAACCAAAGCCAGCCTGTTCAAAATTGGTAAAATAGCCATAGCCTCGTTCATCATATAAAAAGTGTTCGCTCGAAATCTTCCCATGAATAATGACTGATCTGGCCTTTTCCTGTTCCTTTGTATTTTCATACCATTCCTCAAATTTTGCTTTTGAGAACCGAAGTGCCTGACCAATTTCATTAAAATAAAGACAAAATAACAATTCAAATGGTGACATATACGTTTTTTTTTCGCATTCCTCGACGAAGCCATCGAGGAACTCCTGATTTTTCTCATATTGACTGATTGTTTTTTCGTAATGTTCGGTTCGCTCTTCCTTTTTAACTGGAATCTCCTTCGCGGATAAAGTATGCAGTCTTGCTAATTCGCGAAACAGCTGTCGATGTCTTTCACTTCGTGTTTCAGTTACTTCATTAGGAAGCCACGGCATTAAGTAATACAAATCTTTGTCATGGAGAACAGCATATCTGCCGTCTGCTGTTGGGTAGATCGGAACAATCCGATTGTAGCCTTTTTGATAGAGAAAATGGACATGACGTATAAAATCTGTTCCGGTTTGCGGATCGATTTTTTTAAGGGCAAAATTGCCCTTTTGCGAATAAATTTTTTGTACCTTCCCAAAATCCTCAATAAAAAAAGGTTCAATCTGATAATGATTCAATATGGGTCGAAGCGCTACAAATTGATTTGAGTCACTCATAAACTCATCTCCAAAAAGAACAGTGAGCAGGTATAAAACCCGCTCAACATGCTATCTCATACATGATTATTTCTTTGCCATTGGTTCCATTGGAATATATAAGACTTGACCTTCGTTTACATCTGCATTCAATTCAAGATGATTGACGCGAAGAAGATTTTGCAAGGTAACATCATATCTTTCAGCCAGGCGGTCTAATGTATCCCCTTTTTGGACAATACAAACCTTTAGCTTCACTTGATCATCTCCGCCTTCTTCTTTTCTGGCAAAGAATTCGGTTAGCGACATGCTTTTCTTTTTCGTTAACTTTTCGACGATTTTGCTTTTAATACTTTTTTTCGGATGTGAATCATGATCAGAGCTTGATGATGAACTTTCCTCATGGATACTAACTTCCTCTTTTTTGATCGCTACATGCTCTTCTTCGTAAGTCTTTTCACTTTTAGTAATTTCGATATGCTGTGCCCCTTCATTTCGGCCTTCATAATAATTTTCATCCTGGTAATATTCCTCATTTGCCCCTTGATAGGAAAAGTTAGGATAGGGACTATACTCAGGAACAATTTCCTCTTCAGGTAATTTTCTTGCTTCGGCGACAAACAGCTGATTATCATCATTTGTTTCGATTTCATCGATTTCTTCTGCCTGTTCGGCATGATTCCGATTGAGAACTTCAAAATTTTGAGTTTCTTCTTTTGGCTCACTTTGTTGTGTACCATACAAACCACTAATGGTAAGCTCTGCTGAAAGCTTTAAGCAGCTTCTTTCCGGAAGAGTATAGTCAAACGATTCGACCATAACGTCAATATCATAAATACTTTGAATTCGATTGTTAGGAATGGTAATGTCTACCGGAAAACGGTGTGAAAAATCACAGATACCCTCATCGCGTTCCTCTACGTTTTGCACATACTTTTGGGTTGAATAGTTTTCATCCTCACCCCCATATGTTTCATTAAAGCTTTTATATTCTCCGGTTAACTCTAAGGATCCACGGATGGTGACGTACTGATCGTTTTCCTGGATGGTAATGTCCGGATCTAGGGAAATCGAAACAAGCTCTGCGACTTCCTGTCCTTTTCTAAACCACAAAGATTCCTCCAGGGAAAATCTTAGAGAGGATTGATTCTCCTGAGACAAAGCGACTCCTCCTTTCATTTCCAACCAATTTAAAATCACTGTGTCACTTACACTTTATGATTTTTAAATTCTAAATATGATAAAAAAGCCGCTAAGCAAGAAAAAAACACACTCGTTTGGTCATGTGAGTGTGCTAAGTATATTTTAGATATTTTTGTTCGTCGTTTGTTCCGTATCACTTGCTTGGAGGATTCCACGAATCCCTCCGAGCACGGTTTCAATATTAAGTGTTTTACTCCTGGAATTTAAAAAGACAACGATAGAGGTTTTATCAGGATAATAGGCATGAATCGTATACCATCCCCCTAAAACACCTATACTGTAGACCATTCCTTCTTTATTTTTATAAAGACCTAGACCATAGCTAGAGAGTCCCGAAGGGGTAAGAATCTGCTGGAGGCTGCTATCTGAAACAAGTTTGCCATCCATTAAAGCTTGATCAAATTGGCTCATATCAGCTGCTGTTGTATAAATATCCCCACATCCAAATAATGGATACACGCTTAAATACTTTGTAGGCTCAATCTTATCTCCATCTTGAATATAGCCAACTGAAGAATAGGGAACAGGATGTTCATGAGTTATAAATCCCGTTTGCTTCATTGGAACCTTGTCCATTATATTTTTTTGGATATAATCATGCAGGTTCATGCCTGTAACTTTTTCAACAATATACCCTAGGATCATATAATTGGCATCCAAGTAATCCCACTTGGTCCCAGGTGGATATTTA
>JAUZQA010000370.1 GCA_030705665.1 Bacillota bacterium | reverse complement strand
GTAATTGCAGATTGTTCATCATCGCCATCGGCAATAATGTTAATTTCAGTTCCTGTGCTTACAGCTAAGCTCATTAGACCCATGATACTCTTGGCATTTACCTTTTTCCCATCCTTTTCAAGAAAAATATCCGATGAAAATCGGTTTGCTTCTTGAACGAACAGTGCAGCAGGACGAGCCTGAAGCCCTGTTTTCAATTTCACTTCTACTTGTTTTACTTGCATCACACATGCCTCCTCGAACTCTTTTATCTATTTTTTCGGAGCCATTTCACCGGCTCGCAGTTTTTCAGCAATCTCATCAATTTTTCGTAAACGGTGATTGATCCCCGACTTACTGATCACGCCGCCTGAAACCATTTCGCCTAACTCTTTTAAGGTCACATCTTGATAGGTAACTCTTAATTCGGCGATTTCCCTCAACTTTTCAGGCAAGATATGGAGACCCACCACTTGGTCAATAAAGCGAATATTTTCTACTTGTCGTAAAGATGCCCCAATGGTTTTATTTAAATTGGCTGTTTCACAATTGACAAGTCGGTTTACGGAGTTGCGCATATCGCGGACGATACGAACATCCTCAAAGCGGAGCAAGGCATTGTGAGCACCAATGATATTTAGAAACTCAGTGATTTTCTCGGCTTCTTTTAAATAAGTAATATAGCCTTTTTTTCGCTCAAGGGTTTTACTATTTAATCCAAACAAATTCATTAATTCACATAAAGAATCATTATGATCCTTATAAAGAGAGGCAACTTCTAAATGGTAAGAAGAGGTTTCCGGATTATTGACCGATCCCCCCGCCAAAAATGCCCCTCTTAAATAGGAACGCTTACAACATTTCTTTTTGATCAATTCGCTGGAAATGTCATGGGTAAAGGTAAAACCTTCCCCCAGAATTTTTAAATCTTCAAGAATTCCCCTAGCCTGTTCACCTAAACGGACAATATAAACATTATTTTTTTTCAAGCGCATTTTCTTCCTGACAAGCAGTTCAACTTGCACTTGGTAATTCTTTTTGATTAATGTATAGATCCTTCTGGCAATAGCTGCATTTTCAGTTTGAATATCAACTACCAATTTGCGGCTGGAGAAGGATAAGGACCCGTTCATACGAATCAGGGCAGAAAGCTCAGCTTTGCTGCAGCAAGACTTTACTTCTAGATTGGTTAATTCTTTTTTTGTTTCCGAAGCGAAAGACATTCCTTCACCACCTATCTGCCACAACCCGATAAAAATTTTGCACGGCTATTATTACGATTTATATCTTCGTTTGGTTTCAATTATTAGCAAATTATATAAAATTTCCGCTACTTTTTTAGGGTCGTGTCTTAAGGCCCCGTTTTCAAGGACAGCAATATCTGCTGCCGCCACCTCCAATCCCATCTGGTCAAGGACTGGCAGGTCGTAATAAACGGGATATGCTAATTCACGATTGTAACGAAGTTGAACATCCTTTGGAACTTCAACATTATTAATCAGGATCGTATCAATAAACCCAAAACACAAATGATCATAAAGTGCCTTAATATGATCACTTGCAGTAAATCCAAATGTTTCTCCTGCCTGTGTCATTAGGTTGCAAATGTACACCTTTTTTGCGCTGGAGCGGCAGACCTCCTGACCGAGAATGGGTACCAAGAGGTTGGGGAGAATACTTGTATATAAACTACCCGGACCTAGAATAATCATATCCGCATTTCTGATTGCTTGAATCGTTTCCGGCAGCGGACGGATATCCTTCGGTGTCAAAAAAACTTTCTTGATTCTTTTTCCGGAATAAGGAATCTTTGATTCGCCTGTAATGATTGTTCCATCCTCAAGTTCCGCATTCAAAACAACACTGACATTGGCAGCAGGAAGAACTTTTCCATGTACATTTAGAACCTTGCTCATCTCTTGAATAGCGTGGACAAAGTCACCTGTAATCGAAGTCATGGCTGCCAAAATCAAATTTCCTAGCGAGTGTCCTGATAATTCGTTTGAAGTTTTGAAGCGGTGCTGAAACATCTCTTCAATGAGCGGTTCGACATCGGATAAAGCAGCTAAAACATTTCTAATATCACCTGGCGGCGGTATATGCAGATCATCCCGCAATCTCCCTGAGCTGCCCCCATCATCTGCTACTGTAACAATAGCGGTAATATCAACAGGATACTGCTTTAAGCCCCTTAGGAGAACAGGTAACCCAGTTCCACCGCCAATGATGACGATTCTAGGCTGTCCGTGTGGTTTCATGTAGTCTTATCCTTTCTCCTCTCAATGTCACGATGTGAAATATTCGTCTTATAATCTTTTTCAAAAAAGTGACCAATATATTCAGCTAACGCCACCGAACGGTGCTGCCCGCCTGTACATCCAATTGCTATAACCAGCTGTGCTTTCCCTTCCCGCTTGTAATGCGGCAGCATAAAGCCCAGCAATTCTGTTACTTTTTCTAAAAACTTCTGCGTTTCACTCCATTTTAAAACATAGCTGTAAACCTCATCGTCAAGACCCGTTTTTGGTCTCATATGCTCAATGTAGTGGGGATTTGGCAGGAAGCGCACGTCAAAAACCAGGTCAGCATCTATCGGAATCCCATGTTTAAATCCAAATGACATGACATTGACAGTAAAAATCGCCTTATTATTTTTGTTAAATTCATTAAGAATTTTTTCCCGAAGATCCTTTGGTTTCATCTGGGACGTATTATAAATGATTTGCGCCCTTCCTTTTAACTCTTCAAGTATCTCGCGCTCTGACTGAATTCCTTCAAGAGGCAGACCTTGAGGGGCAAGCGGATGTGATCGCCTTGTCTCTTTGTACCGTCTGACGAGAGTTGAATCATCAGCGTCAAGGAAGAGGATCTGCGGTGTTACCCAAGAGGTTTCAGCTAAGTCATCCAGGGCTCTGAAAAGATCGTCAAAAAATTCTCTGCCCCTTAGGTCCATAACCAATGCTACTTTATTCATCTTATTCCCAGACTCTTTCATAAGTTCTAGGAATTTTGGCAGGAGCGTAGGAGGAAGGTTATCGACACAAAAGAAACCTAGATCTTCAAAGCTTTGGATCGCAACTGTTTTTCCTGCCCCAGACATCCCCGTAATTATGACCATTTGGGTATCGTTCGTCGACCCGGTACTCATTGCAATTCCTCCTCAACTAGGATTAACTTGGATCAAGTCTATAGCCAATTAATGTAAAATCTTTTGTATAGGTGAAAGTTCCGTATATAATCCCATTTCCGTGGACCATATAATCTAGAATATGGTGATCACCTTCTGCCATTGGCAGCTCATTTATTTTATCAATCGGCTGCCACTGGAGCTTCCCTTCAACACTTTGTTCATAGTTGACTCCATCGGAATCCGTTGCTATAAAGGTGAACATCATCCATTCATTGATGACTTGGTCGTTTTCCTTCATAATAAAAGTAAAAATTCCCTTTAATTGTGGATTTTTTAGATAAATGCCTGTTTCCTCCCGAAATTCACGGACACATGAATCCCTAACAGATTCACCTGGTTCCATCTTGCCTCCCGGAGCAACCCACCACCCCCGACGCGGCTTTTGGAGCAACAAAACTTGATTATCTCGTTTCAATACACAATTGGTGACTCTCTGCATCATCCTCACCTCAATCGTAAAAACACTGGTATTGAATAGCAAAAAGCAACTTTTTTATGCTTTCAATTAAAAATTTTTGGATATAGCATTATTGATTCTATTCATTATACTATTTTTCATATTCGGTCACAATGAATCCAAGGTTGATATTATGTAAATTATCCGAAAAGCGTTGTAAAGGTCAATAATCCTGGTAAACTTTTTTCAAAAAAAAAGAGCACAGGTAGTTAAACCTATGCTTAAAAGGATTATATTAAAGGGGGTCAATTACTCCCTTAATCATACCCTTCCATTATTTCACTACTGTTACAGGAGAATTAAAATCAGATAAAAATTATTGCTTTAGTTTTAACTCTTCTTTTATTTCCTCAACAAAATGCTGGGCTGCTTGGGCAGCGATACTGCCGTCACCTGTTGCCGTTACAATCTGACGAAGTGTTTTTTCACGAATATCCCCAGCGGCAAAAATGCCTGGTACCTTCGTTTCCATTTGCTCATTTGTTTCAATATAGCCATTTTCGTTGGTAATACCCAAGTTCTCGAATGGTTTTGACAATGGCAGCATCCCTACATAAATGAAGGCACCATCAGCTTTAAATTCTGTTTCTGAACCATCTTGAGTTGAAACAAGTGTAAGGCTGCCAACTTTACCATCTTCTGAGTGTATTTCTTTTACCGTATGATTCCAAATAAAATCAACTTTATCATTCGCAAACGCACGATCTTGAAGAATCTTTTGGGCACGAAGCTGATCGCGGCGGTGGATGATGGTAACTTTGGAAGCAAATCTTGTTAAATAAACTCCTTCTTCAACAGCGGAATCCCCGCCACCTACGACAACAAGTTCTTTTCCTTTAAAAAACGCACCATCACAAACAGCGCAGTAGGAAACACCACGGCCTCCAAGCTCTTTTTCGCCTGGAACTCCAAGCTTTTTGTATTCTGCTCCCGCTGCAATAATCACCGAGTATGCTTTATATTGCTTAGAACCAGCTACAACCGTTTTTGTTTCACCGTTATCAATAATTTCCTTAATATCACCGTAAGCATATTCGGCACC
>JAUZQA010000037.1 GCA_030705665.1 Bacillota bacterium | reverse complement strand
GGCAGGGACAAAATCAAATGCCGGTGCCTCCGGATAAAGATTCAACCGAACAACCTGGAAAGGAATCAAGGACAGGGAGGAAAAAACAAAGTGAAGAATAAAGCAATTCGCTGGACCATTTTATGTTTACTTCCTTTGTTATTGTTCGGATGCGGAAAAAGAGAAATCAATGAGTTAGCAATGGTTACGGCTGTTGGGTTTGATAAAGGCAAAAAGCCTGGGAACATTCAAATTACGGCTCAGATTGTCCGTCCTGCTGATGCCAGGGGACAGACGGGTGCACCATCAGGAGCCACAGGAGAACCTATTTATTCAGCGACTGCAGAAGGAGAGAGTATTTTTGCAGCAATGAGAAATTTGGGCCGTTTTGTATCCCGCAGAGTCTTTTGGGCACAAAATTTTATCATTGTGATTAATGAAGACGTAGCCAAAAAGGGGGTAAGAGATATTCTTGACTTTTTTACAAGAAATCATGAGACCCGTATGAACACTTGGATTGTGGCTACACCAAATAAAGCAGCTGATCTAGTTTCCACTGTTACAGGATTGGAGGTGGTTCCTGGGGAAGCTGTAGATAAATTATTTCGATATAACGAAATTGTTGCCGAAGCACCGCGTACGAATGTGATGCGGTTTGAGGAATCTTTTTTAAGTAAGAGTACTCATCCTGTATTAGCAAAAATGACGCTGCGAAAACGCGGCATTTCAAATAAAAAACCGGAACAGTTTGGATCAATTGAGCAGATTGAACTGTCTGGAAGTGCAATTTTTCATCGTGATAAACTGGCAGGCTGGTTAAGCCCCACTCAATCGCGTGGGTTGCTTTTTTTTATTGAAAAAGTAGATTCTGCAGTCGTGCCGCTACCATGTCCGCATGCATCGGAAAATTCATCCGAAAAAGTATCTCTTGAGCTTAAACATCAAAAATTTCAAGTCACCCCTTTCTACAGAAACGGTAAGCCGGAATTTAGTGTGAAGTTAACGAGTAATGCTGATCTTGTCGAGTCAAGTTGCACGATTCCATTTGAAAGTATGAAAAAAAACTTAGAGGAAGAATTAAAGAAAGAGCTTCAAAATGAGTTACAAGGTGTTATTGATCAGGCTCAAAAGAAATATAAAATTGATTTTTTGAAACTAGGCGAAGTGTTTGAAAATAGTTATCCGGCAGAATGGAAAAGGCTGCAAAAAAACTGGGATCAAGAATTTAGTCATGTAAACATTAACGTAAGTGTCCAAGCCTATATAAACAGTCCAGTTTTATTAAAATTACCTACTACATCAGAGAAGGGAGGTAATAAATAGTGAAGGTTCAGATCTCCAATGGTATGTTTTTGGCGTTGATTATTAATATGGTATATTCAAAGGCTCTTGGATTAACCCAGGGAATTATGGCTCGTGAAGTAGGCGGTGATATGTGGACTGCCACAATCTTTTCTACCTTACAAGGCTGTTTCATGATGTTTATGACTGCTTTGGTAATTCGCAGGGCTCCAGAATTAGATTATATGGGACAAACTAAAAAATTATTTGGTACATGGGCTGGAAAATTTGTAGGGTTGATCATCTTTCTCTTTTTTACAGGTGCTTATTTTACGGTAATGATAACGTATGTTTATCATTTAATGGATTATTTTTTACCTGAAATACCTGCATATCTTTTTGTGGTTGTTTCATTCCTTATTGGGTGTTATGGCGTTTTTGCGGGACTTGAAGTCATTGGTCGCATAGCTTTTGTGGGCGTGTTTTTTATCATTGCTTTAAATATTTTGCTTATGTTCGGAACCATCCAAGAATTCGATAGTAAAGAATTACTGCCCATCCTGGAATCAGGATTTTGGCGTACCCTATGGGCCAGCAGGCAGAACGATACCGATTGGGCAATGGCAACTATGATGGCAGGGGTGATTTATCCATATGTAAAAGAAAATCAAATATGGACAAGATCTGGGGTAGCTGGAATCCTTTTTGGGGGATTATTTGTACTAGAATGGCCTATTTTGGAAACGGCTGTATTATCACCGGAAGTAACAAAACAATATATTGTCGCGTGTATGCAAATGGCACGAAGTGCACATATCGGTCAATTTATTCAGCGGTATGAGCTGTTTATGATTGCTTTCTTTGCTTTCTCGCTTCTTGTCCAAATGTCCATGTGCTTATTCTGTACATGTCAGGCAGTTAGTGAAGTATTAAATTTAAAAAGTTACCGTCTAGTCATTATTCCTGTTGGTTTAATCCTGAATGGGGCCGCATATTGGCTCATAATTGACCATACTAGGGCGATGAATTTTCTCGAAGGCCCATGGGTGATTTTCTCTTTATCGATTGCATTTGTCCTTCCATTATTGCTATGGGGGGCTGGATTTTTATTCAAAAAGAAGCTGCAGGAAGCAAAAGTGAATGCCTAACCGAATCAACAGGATTGATAAAAAGAAGGGGAAAGTCATGATAGACAATGACTTTCCCCACTGGGTCTCTTTCAATCTCTCCTTTTTAATATAAACTTTACGAACCCTTTATATGGAAATTAAAATTCGGAGGTATCATGAAGTTACATCACAGAAGGAGGGATCAGAAGTTGTCTAAATTTCAGGTCGTATCTTCTTTGTCCATCTTGGTATTCATTATTTCGTGTTCCTTTGGATTAACAGTATTCTCATCTAATCAATCCACCACTATTCATCCCGCAAGCTCTCAAGCATCCGACAACAACTACATTCACGTTCAATTGTTAGGCGTCAATGATTTTCATGGCCAATTAGACAAATATCAAAATGTATCTGGAGTGCAAACAGGGGGGGCAGAATTCCTGGCTGCCTATTTAAAAAAATATAAACAAGAAAACCCCAATACCATTCTTGTTCATGCAGGTGATATGGTGGGGGGCAGTCCGCCAATATCTTCTCAATTTCAAGATGAACCTACTATTGAATTTCTCAATCAACTCCACTTTGACATCGGAACACCTGGTAACCATGAATTAGATCATGGTGTAAATGAGATGAAGCGTCTTATTTATGGCGGATTTAATGAAAATACAGGTTATTTTCCGGGGTCTACTACCTCTTATATTTCTGCAAATATCATCGATAAAAAAACAGGAACTCCCTTATTACCGCCATATATGATCAAACAAATTGATGGAGTCAAGATAGGTTTCATTGGTGTGGTCACAACAGAGACCAACCTTTATGTACTTCCCGAAAATCGGAAAGAAATAGAAGTTACCGACGAAGTTTCAGCGATTAATCGAACTGTTAAGCTCTTAAAAGAAAAAGGAATCAAAGCCATTGTCGTGCTAGCGCATGTTTCGGCAAAATCGGATCAACAAGGGACAAATCCATCGGATGTTTTAGTTAAGATGGCTCCAAAAATCGATAAAGAGGTTGATGTGATTTTCGCCGGGCACAGTCACGACTATGCGAATACGATCGTAGACGGTAAGCTGATCGTTCAGGCATATTCCTATGGAAAAGCTTTTTCACAAGTAAACCTTACTATTGATCGTAAAACGAAAGATATTGTTAGGAAAGATGCAAAGATTATCCTCACTGCGCATAATCAAATTCAACCAGACCAAGAAACGATCACACTTCTTAAGAAGTATCGGGATAAGCTGGGCAGTTATTTTAATGGGATTGTAGGAGCTTTACCGGGAGAAATAAGCCGAATTCCAGATGCCAAAGGGGATTCGCCGCTTGCCAAAATGATTGCGGAATCCGAGAGAAAAGCAATGGGAACAGAAATAGCCTTTGTTCATCAAGGAGAAATGAGAGAAAGTCTAAAGAAGGGAAATATTTCTATAGAAAATCTTTATACTGCCCTGCCTTTTGGACATCGGGTTGAAAAGTTAACTTTAACTGGAGCGCAAATAAAACTGGCTTTGGAACAGCAATGGCGAATCGGCCAGGAGAATGACATGCTGCAAGCCGTTGGTATAACGTACAGTTATGATTTAAATGCTCCTTTTGGCAAACGTATTGTTAATCTGAAAGATATGTATGGGCAGGATATTCTACCTACCAAAGAATATGAAGTTGCCATTAGTGATTATTTAGCTAATGGAGGCGATGAGTTTACTGTATTTAAACAAGGGAGTTTGCTAGAAGCCGGACCGCTGGTTGTGGATGTTCTTAGTAAATATATAAAAAAGAACGATAGCAAGGATGTTGTTCCACTTTAATCACAAGGAGGATAACATAACATAATATAGGTTACAAGAAAGAAATAAACGGGAGGGAACAAAAGTGCCCCAAGTCCTGAATTTAGGTGTATTAAATGTAAATTCTCTGCAGCCTAGTTCGGCCTTTCTCATAGGTGAATCGATTATCAATGGGATGGATGCCAACAGGAAATATAACTTAAATCTTGGTGGGATGTATGGTTTTGCAAATGCGGTTACAGGGAATTTAAATAATATCGCAGATAGCTTTGAAATGTTCGATGGCTTGATCTTTGACCAAGATATTAAACCGAATGTGGCTGGGAATATCTAACATTGGTGGAACATTAAAAGCAAAAAAACAATAAACCATTTGTCCAATGATGGGTTTATTGTTTTTTTGTTTGGTTATGAAATTTTTTTTTAGTCTTTTGCGCCGGTTCTGCAGGTAAGTCTTGCTCATGATTTGTAAGGGAGGCGCTTGAATGGGCAAGGTTATTCCGATCACCATGGATATTGCCTAACCCTTGATTATGTTTTTTACTATTTTTAAAATCTTCGATAAAGTTGTTACCGATACTAAAACAAGAAGCACCCTCAATATTGCCGATTTTTATTGAACCGATATGAAACGTGGGAGATAAAATTGGGGAAGCCATTATCTATTCATCCTTCCCTTTATGTTTGTTTATTACCCAATTATTGCGTGTGACCAGATTTTCGTTACCCGATAATTCACCAATAACTTCGTTAATGACACTTTCCGACCAAATAGCTTTATGCGTATTTTTTTTACCAATAAAAAACCCAGATGAATCTCTGATGTTTGTAATGGATATGTGACCCAATGATAAATCGATCATGTTGCCAAATTCCCCTTTGGTGATGAATGTTCTTATTTTACTATATTCAATGAATGGGCGAATGACACTGTAAAATTGGGCAAACAGCACAAAAAGAATCCATTTACATAAGATAATTAAAGTAAATAAACAAAACGTGGTGAATCATAGATGGGGAAAGTTTCAAATTTTCATTTTACTGGGGATATAAATGTGCAAACGATGCAAAGGCAATCGGGTATTTTTATTGGGGAGCGCAACATTGCAATTGGCTGGAGTGCTCATGGAAAGGAAAACCGTGTGATTGGAAATATAAGCGGGCAATCGAACCTACTGTATCATAATATATCTATTTTAAATGACCCCGACATCATTGATACGCCAATAGATGACCGTGATATAAACATATCCTATGAACAACCGGCTGATGACACTACTAATCTGACACTTGATAGTATAAATGTTAATGCAATGGCACACAGTAGTACATTTTTTCTTGGAAAAGGGCATATCAACGGATTGGATTCAAATGACAAAGTTAATTATACTCAAGGAAATTTATTTGGGGACAAAAACATGCTTGTAAAGAATGTAAATATTAATTGCGATCAAGATGTTGCAGATGGAATTATGAATGATCAAGATATTAAAATAGCCAACATAACAAAGGAAGCTTGAATTTGGTATTTGTGAGATTAAATGTCATTGCGGAAACGAAAGCCTTTTGAGGTTTTTTCCATGTGTACATGGGTAGATAAAGAAGATTCTGACATGGCATCCTTTTTCGCGTTTTCCTTGTCAACCTTAAGGAACAACGATTCTTTCAAATCATCCGTCGTGCTTATGTTATTTCCAATTACCAGTTTTCCACTTAAATCTTCAATTTCAATATGGTCTAGCCGAAAGATAATATTCTCTAAATTATCAATATGTACATGTTCAAATTGAATATTCTTCAAAGGGTCTTCATTTTGTTTCTCTTCTAATAACTCAATAATTCGATCTAATCTTGTCACAATCTGGGAGTTTAACTTATCTTTTTTATTTTGATTCTGTTTAAAAGAAAAAAAGTTAAACATAAACTCCCCACCTTTGAAAATTTTTAAACACGATTGGTACAATTAAAATCTATGCTATTATACTAGGACTTAGTATACCAAATAAAGGTCTATGGGAATGAGTAAAGAACATTGGATATTATGTCCCATTGGTATAGGGGATATAGGAAATGATTAACACGAAGCGAGCCAATAATGTGCTCGTTTCATTTTTTTTACCAAAAATTTTAAAAAAAATGAAAAATTTTAGTACCCCCTAAAAAATATACTTTCTATCGAAATAGTATTAAAGGTTTCAAGAGCAATTTTTAATAAAAATACTGATTCCATCTTTTGATTTTGTATTTATTGAAGATATAAATAATTAATGAATGTCCTAAATGTCGTTCACTTAACAATTTGATCTATAGAAAGAGAATAGGAGAGAAATAGTGTGAAGGAATTTGTTGTTTGCTACACTTTGGAGAATGAAATTAGAAGAGAGAAAATTATTAAAGATTGGGATGTTAAAAAGGAAGAGGTTGTCCAAGAAATATTAAATAAAATTGCCAAGCAGTCGTATTATATTGCGAAAGGTGAACATGGAAATTATTGGATTAACTCTTCGTCAATTCGTTACATTCGGGTAATGGACGAACAGCCGATGTCTACCTATCACTTTAACTGATTATTATTTTATTCTAGTTTTTAATTTTACAGCTTAGAATACTTTACACATATTGGAGAGGTAAATGATGACAGAAGAATCGTATCGTTATCGTCAGGAACGAAAACAAGCCGAAAAAACAAAACAAAACCAGCAAAAAAGGAATAGTTCTCCTAAAGCAGGTTCTTTATTAAAAAAAGTGATCATTTTCTTAGTGGTACTTTGTGTTATATCTGTTGGAATAGGTGGAGCAACGTTCGCAACAATGATTAAGGATGCGCCTAAATTAGATCCGTCAAAACTAGAATTGCCATTATCAACAAAATTTTACGATAAAGACGGCAATTTCCTTTATGAATATGGCAAAGAAAAGAGAACAAAGATTTCCTATAATCAGGTCCCTAAAATGCTCGAGCATGCTTTTATTGCCACAGAGGATGCCCATTTTTATGAACACGGTGGGATTGATTTTAAAGGAACGGCCAGGGCAATATTTGAGAACCTGACAGGTCATTTTGGAGCCCAAGGCGGGAGTACCATAACGCAGCAAGTTATAAAAAACTCCTTTTTGACCCCTCAGAAAACAATAAAACGAAAAGTCCAGGAATGGAGCCTGGCCTATCAGCTGGAGCAAAAATATTCAAAACATCAAATCTTAATGATGTATTTAAATAAAATCTACCTTGGTGATGGGGCGTACGGGGTTGCCGCTGCTGCAAACATTTATTACGGAATCGATGCTAATAGCTTAAATAAATTAACGCTTCCCGAAGCGGCTATGTTGGCAGGACTGCCACAAAGCCCAAGTGCTTATGATCCGACCAAACCGGAGCATCAAAAAGTGGCAACAAACCGCCGTAATGTTGTTTTGAGTTCTATGTATA
The DNA here is from genome assembly GCA_030705665.1 of Bacillota bacterium. The sequence continues at coordinate 5,867 of JAUZQA010000037.1, read as the reverse complement.
AACAAGGGTATATTACGAAGAAGCAAATGCAGGATGCCATGAAAGTTCCTATAACGGAAGGACTTGTTACAAAAGCGGATCAAGGTATGCCGTATGAAGGATTTTTGGATGCTGCCGTAAAAGAAGTAGAAGGAAAGCTAAAAAATGTTGATATCAGCACTGATGGACTTTCTATTTATACAACTTTAGATCCAAAAGCACAGAATTATGCTGACAAAATAATGAACACCAATACAATCATTTCTTATCCAAATGATCAATTTCAAGGAGCTTTTGTCTTTTTAGATACAAAAACTGGTGAAGTTCGGGCAATAGGAAGCGGCCGCAATAATTATCAAGCATCCTTCCGGGGAAACAACTTTGCGATTGATATGAATCGTCAGCCGGGTTCTTCCTTTAAGCCAATTTTTGATTATGGACCGGCTATTGAAAATTTAAAATGGTCTACTGCGCACCAAATTAATGACCAGGAGACAACATACTCAAATGGTCAGTCAATATCGAACTGGGATCATCAATATCATGGGATGTTGTCGATTAGAACTGCACTTCAGTATTCATACAATATTCCTGCTTTGCTGACGTTGCGGGAAGTAGGGATTGGAAAAGCCAAAACGTTTGCCGAAAATCTAGGGATTACATTTGATCATAATAAGGTTTATGAATCAACTGCGATTGGAAGTAATACCGTGAATCCATTGGAGATGGCAGGAGCCTACAGTGCATTTGGAAATAAAGGGGTTTACAATAAACCGCATTTTGTTCAGAAAGTTGTCTTATCGGATGGAACGGTCATTGATTTCACGCCGAAAACAACCCGTGTCATGCATGACTACACGGCCTATATGGTAACAGATATGTTAAGGACCGTTGTTAACTCGGGTACGGGGACGGCAGCTAATGTCCCAGGCTTAGATGTTGCAGGGAAGACGGGCACAACTAATTTTGATGAAAAAACAAGTGCACAATTTGGATACCCATCCAATGCAACAAATGATAGCTGGTTCGCTGGGTATACACCGCAGTACACAATGGCTGTTTGGACTGGATATCCTAAAAACGGTACAGGCAACTATATGTTGGGCGATACGACTAAAATTTCGCAGCAAATGTTTAGAGCTATGATGCAAGCACTAGCTACAGACCAAAGCAGTTTTCAGCAGCCAAGTGACGTATACAATTTTAATAATGAACTATACATTAAGGGATCAAAAGATAAATATGTCCCACCGGTTCAAAATGATAACCCATTTGATAATAGTGGGAATAATAATGGTGATCAACAACAACAAGATGGACCAAAATTTAATGAACATGGACCAAAGTTTAAACAAGATGGACCAAAAAGTAAACCAAATAAAGGAAAGCATAACCATGGTTAAAAGGCTTGGATTATCCAAGCCTTTTTTTCGATGGGAAGCTGCTAGTTGTGAGAAGTTAAATTACGGTTCGAATGCGAAGATGGAATCTTGCTTGTTTCGGGTACCCGCAGGAGAATGATTCCACCGATAATAAATAAAAGGATAAGACTGAATACTCCACTGTTGGTATTCCCTGTAAGCTGGGCTGTGACCCCAACCAAAAAAGGGCCTAAGATTGCAGCAAATTTGTAAAAGATATTATAGAAGCCAAAGAACTCATTTGCATTTTCCTTTGGAACAAGTCGGGCAAAATAGGCCCGGCTAAGTGCCTGAATTCCCCCTTGTGAGGAAGCAACAAGCATGGCTAAGATCCAAAAATCGAGGGCGGTTTTTAAGAAATAGGCATACGTGCATATGACGATGTAAACGAAAATACCAACGAGCAGCATCGTTTTGCTTTTGAATTTTTCCGCTAATTTACCATAAAGCATGGCAAATGGGGCAGCGACAACCTGAGTGGCAAAGAGGATTATCAGCAGATTTTGCGAACTGATGCCTAAATCGGAACCATACGCAGTTGACATCGTAATGACAGTATCAACTCCGTCAATATAAAAGAAATAAGCTACTAAAAATAGAAATAAGGAGCGGTAAGATTTAATATTTTTAATTGTATCGAGCATTCGTTTGAAGGAACTGGAAATCGGCTTTGGTGTCACCTCAATATAATAGTTTTGCTGTACATTTTTAAGCATTGGGATGGTAAACAAGCCCCACCATAAAGCGGTTATCGCAAAGGCTGCTTGACTGGCAGTTGTAACAGATAAGGGGAGCACTTTTTGCTGAGACAAAATAATGAGGGCGATACTAATAATAAAAGGAATGGTGCTGCCAATATATCCCATGGCAAATCCTCTCGATGAGATTCGATTCATCCGCTCTTCGGTTGTAACATCGACCAAAAAAGCATCGTAGAAAATATTAGCACCTGCAAAACCAATGACAGTCAACATATAACATATTAATAGAATAAGCCATTGATTTGAGGGAATCACAACAAGGATTAGTGTAAACACGATTCCAAGACCAAAGAAAAAGCTGAAAAATCGTTTCTTAAACCCTTTATAATCACCAATTGTTCCTAAAATCGGTGCACAAATGGAGATTAGCAAGGTTGCAAGTGAATTTGCATAGCCCCAATAGGCGGTTGAAGTAGCGGCAGCAAGCCCTGATTCTTTGGCTGCTGCTTTGAAATACAATGGAAAGATCGCAGTTGTAATCAAAATCGAATAAACAGAGTTCGCCCAGTCATAAAAAACCCAGCTTTTTTCTTGCTTTGTCAGCCTGCTCATTCCTTTTCCCCCTTAGTCTTTCTAAATGGTTAAAATCTCCTCTATGATTCTCCCATCTGTGTCACCAAGTTGTACTCCTAGAAGCCTTGCAAGTGTTGGTCCTTCATCAATCAAGCGGATGAATGGCATTGTGATGGGGCGTATGCCTTTTCCAGCTGCAATAAAAATGGTGGAGTAGTTATCTTTTTCAGGGGAATATCCATGCGCAGCTGCGGTGTACTTTTTATCCCTCCGAATATCTGCTTCTGTTATTGGTTTGATCAATTCTCCTCTTATATCTTCCAAAAAATAATAGCCTTTTTTGGCTTCAATCATAAATGCACATGAACCATCCGCACCTTTTGCTGCCGCCTGTTCTCCAGTCAGAACAGATTCAATACCAGAATGGGGTTCTTTAAGCAATGAGTGTAACAGCCCGCTAACGATCTCAAACGTATTTGAATCATGTTTGTTTTTTAGATATATATAGGCAGATCCATCACAGCTTTTACAATATGCGTGCCAATTCGTAACCTTCCCTTTTGAATTGGTGGTAATAAGCTGATGTTGGTGGAAGAGGACATTGAGATTCACGGCTTTCCCTTCATCTAATGCACTATGGTCACCAAGGACCACGATGGTGGAATTTTCAGCCAGTTCCGCCTTCTTTAAGGCATCGATGATTCTGCCCAGGCGATCATTGTGTCGATGGATAGCAGCAAATGCTTCAGGGGATGAAAAACCGTGATAATGGCGTTGGGTATCTAGGTCAGTAAAATGTACTAATAATAAATTGGGCTTTTTTGCAATGATGGTGTGAATAGTTGATTCTAGTACAAAATCATCTAATTCAGGCTGTTTGAGCCCGTTCCGAATATGGCCAAAACGTTGATTCAAATCAAGTTGATACAGGGGACTTCCGCTGCAAAGGGAAACAAGGATTTGATTGTGCCATGGACGATTGGCAAAAATCTCCGGCATATTATAATCAATATTCGCTTTTCCAGTCACAGGCCACAATAGGGCAGCCGTTGTCATTTTGGCTTTCTTTACTTCATCATATAATGTAGTTCCTTGAATCGAATGGCGAAACCAATTCCAGTCCGGAGAATGTCTGCCTGGCTGTAATAAGGTATTATTCATCACACCATGGCGTTTTGGATAATTCCCCGTAACAATGGTGGCATGACAAGGATAGGTAACAGATGGATAGATCGATTCTACATTTTGTACATAGGCACCATTTTGCAAAATCGTTTGAAAGTGTGGGAGAGTTTTTAGGGTTGGAATATCTAAAGCAGATAAGCAATCAAATGAAACAACAATTAAATGCTCGGTCAGTCGGTTCATAAAAAACCTCCAAAGCGTTACTGTAGTTAGTTTCATTTTACTACAGAATAGGAAATTTTAGCGCTTTTTTATCTTGGAGGGATGTCTCACATAGAGAAATCATCGAGCAGTATACTGGACAATATGTCATTTATTCTATAAAATAGAAGTTAAATATTCAGAATAATATAAAAACTAGTGTTAATCAAATATAAACATAAATAGGGGGATAAGGATGCGTAGTATAGTGGCTCCAGACGTGGTTCATGAAAGTAAGTTTAATCGCTTTCATCTTGGAGTTTTCATTTGGTGTTTTTTTGCCATTGCTTTTGAAGGGTATGATATTGCAATGTACGGTGTAGGGTTGCCTTGGATGATGAAAGATTTGCATTTTACCTCGCTACAGTCTGGGGCAGTGGGTAGTTTTACAATGTTTGGGATGATGTTGGGGGCCCTATTCTTGGCACCAATTGCCGATCGTTATGGCAGAAAAAACATAATGGTAATCTCAATGGTTCTCTTCAGCCTTTTTAGTTTTGCTGCAGGATTTTCTCCTGATGTAAAAATCTTTGCCATGTTACGTTTTGTAGCTGCAATTGGCATGGGCGCATTACTTCCGAATCTTATTTCAATGATGACAGAGTATTCTCCCATTAAAAATCGGGCGATTATTGTTGCATTGATGTATTGCGGATATTCAATAGGAGGAATTATAGCATCCTTAATGGGTATGTATCTTATTTCTTCAGATGAAGATTGGCGTGTTTTGTATTTTATTGCTGCCATTCCATTATTGGGGCTTCCACTCTTTTTTAAAATGTTTCCTGAATCACTTTCTTATTATATGGAGAGAAAAAATAAAAAGAAGATTGTCGAAATCCTCAATAAAGTAGATCCGCAAGGGAATTATACGGAAAAAGACAAATTTCAGTATAAGTTATTTGATATTGGCGTTAACAAAACACCAGTTGCAAAGCTATTTAAAAATAAAAGGACATTTAGCACCATTTGCTTTTGGATTGCAGTATTCTGCACGTTAATGCTCGTATATGGGTTAAATACCTGGCTTCCAAAAATGATGCAAGAAACGGGATTTAGTATTAGTTCGAGTTTATCTTTTAATTTGGTACTATGTTTCGGACAGATTATCGGTTCGTTAGGCGGAGGTTATTTTGCTGAAAAAGTTGGCTATCGAAAAGTGCTTGTTACCATGTTTTTCATTGGAGCATTTACCTTTGTTGCCCTTGGCATGACACATAATACTGTAGCCCTTTATATCTTAATTTGTATCGGCGGGGCTTGCACGGTTGGTGCGATGAATATAGCCAATCCTTATATTACCGAATTTTATCCGCGGGATATTCGAACAACTGGAATGGGCTACTCACAGGCAATTGGGCGCATGGGCTCGATCCTTGCTCCAACTGTTATTGCCTTAATTCTTGCGACTGGGATTAGACCCAACCTCGCCTTTGCAACATTTGCAGTACCAAGTATTATTGCGGCAATAGGATATTTACTCGTTCAGGAAAGGTACAGCTCTTTTGATAGCCAGTCATACAGTGGTAAAAAAGTAGAATCAAATAAAGCGATGTAAATAAAAAAGGAGGGGTTAGCCTTGGCTAACCCCTCCTTTTTTATTTAATTTCTTTAGTAATTCACCGCGTTAATTTGTTATAAAATTATTAGTATAACAGCTTTTAACATGTCTGTTGATTGGCGCTCCAGGCACTTCGCTTTCCGCGGGCGTGCCGGGGAGCCTCCTCGGCGCTGAAGCGCCTGTGGGGTCTCCCCAGCCCCTTACTCCCGCAGGAGTCTTCGTGCCTTCCGCGCCAATCAACGAGTG
>JAUZQA010000369.1 GCA_030705665.1 Bacillota bacterium | reverse complement strand
GCTGTATCCGTGCAGTTCTGTAGAGCTTTTATCGGAAAGGAGCTCCATCATTACCATAGTAAATTCCTTTGGAACAGGAACAGATGGATTGCCTAAACTAAAATCAAATATATTTTCGTATCCGATCTCTTTCCCCCGTTCTGCGGCAAACTCAGCCAATTCCCTGATTACAGATTTACCTTTTAACATTTGCTTGTATTGTTGCGCGATCATTGTGTCTCCTCCTTACCATTTCCTAACCATTATACAATATCGTCTATACCATTTCGTGGAAAAAAAGCCAAAATATAAGTAACTGGCACCTTATCTAACTAATCCCATAAAAAGCTCTACCCCTATTTCAATAAGTTCATCCCGAAAGTCGTACTCATTTGTGTGAAGATGCGGGTAATCTTCCCCGTTTCCAATGAAGCAAAAGGCGCCTTTTGTAAGCTTTGTATAGTGGCCGAAGTCTTCGGAAGCACGAGTTGCTTCTTTCAATTCAACTAATTCTATACCTTTGGCTTTTGCAGCGAGACGAATTCTATTGGCACTTTCTTTATGATTGAACGTTTCCGGGAATTCGTCATTATATTGAAAACTTACTTTTAAACCGAATACTTCTGCCTGTGCTTTTGCAAAGCTTTCAAGGTTTTCCTGCAGGCGATCCAGCTCCTCCTCGTAAAGAGCACGGATAGTCATACGAAGATCCCCTTTTGATGCCGCAATCCCAAAGGCATTTTCCCCTACATCAATTTGAACAACCGTGCACAGGACAAGACCTTTATTTTTTTCCGATGAGGTGAATTCAGGAATTGCCCCAAGAATATGACCAACGGCGAAGGATGGATTGACCCCCTTTTCCGGCTGACTGGCATGGGTCGGAACCCCCTCCAGATGGATCGTCATCCCTTTCGATGCACACATCATCGTTCCATCCAAAATCCCTACTGCCTTGTAAGGAATTCCGCTCATATTATGGTAGCCGTAAATTTCATCAATCTGATGTTCTTTAATAAAATCAACACATTGAATCGCACCATCCCCTGTTTCTTCAGCAGGCTGGAAGAGGAAAAAGATATTCTTGTCTGCACCCGCCTGATCCATTTCAAGCGAAAATCCTGCTAGTGTGGCTGAATGGCCGTCATGGCCGCATTTATGTGCTTTTCCAGGGAATTGAGACCCCCATGGCAGTTCGATGAATTCATCCATTGGCAGTCCGTCAAAATCCGCACGGAAAGCGATATTTGGCTTATTGCTTCCCGCCCGATAGATCGCATAAAACCAATTTCCTTTATCAACAATTTCTAATTTCGTATTCGCCTTCAAAAATTCCATCAAATGTTGTTTTGTCCAAACCTCTTCATTGGAAAGTTCAGGATGCTGATGCAATTCGTGTCGTAGTTTTTTTACCAAATCATAATTTTGAGCCTTCATTTTAAACAATCTCACTTTCCAAAATTTCCATTACACTTGCTTTGAGTTACATGACTTTTAATGCCAGTTGTACTTGCATAGTTTATAGTGATATTTTCAGTTGGGATTTCCGAAATACTTCGCAGATCTTTATCACTTTAAAATCACAAACATCACTGTCACTTATGTATTTGCTACAATTATAGTAAAATCCATACAAAAAAAATATAATTTCCGCCAAAAAAGCTAATCTTGATGATCATCAAGATTAGCTTTTAATTCAAGTTTTCGGTTCTTGCGTATCACATGCTGTATTACACTGAAGCTGATGCCAGGTCAACGGCACTTGCTCCGATTGAATTTCAACCATTTCAATTGTTCCTTCCACCGGACAAACAATGGAGCATAGGTTGCATCCAATACAGTCTTCCTCACGCACTACCAGTCGTTGACCGCCCGTGATCGCATCGCTCTCAATATCTATACATTGATGGGATGTGTCTTCGCAGGCGATGTGGCACTTGTTGCAGTTAATGCAAGTGTCCTCATGAATACGGGCTACAACTTTATAATTGAGGTTTAAATGGCCCCAATCCGTATACGTGGGAACGGCCTTCCCGACGAGATCCATAACCGAAGTGATTCCTTTTCGATCAAGATAGAGATTGAGTCCATCGATCATGTCCTCCACAATATGAAATCCATGGTGCATAGCTGCGGTACAAACCTGTACGCCAGTAGCCCCCATTAAAAGAAATTCAGCGGCATCACTCCACGTTGAGATACCCCCGATGCCAGAAATAGGTATCCCAATCAGTGGATCCCGCGCACAATCAGCAACCATATGGAGAGCTATCGGCTTGACTGCAGGTCCACAGTATCCGCCGTGCGCCCCTTTACCATCCACATGCGGGATTGGCAACCATGATTCGATGTCCACTCCCATCAGGCTATTAATGGTGTTGATCATACTGACGGCATCCGCTCCTCCTTGTTTTGCTGCCCTTGCCGAGAAACGAATATCTGTAATGTTTGGGGTTAACTTTACAATAACGGGAGTCTGAGCCACTTCTTTGACCCACTCCACTTGCTGTTTGACTAGATCTGGATGTTGGCCCACAGCAGCACCCATGCCTCGTTCAGACATCCCATGGGGACAGCCAAAGTTCAGTTCCAAGCCGTCCACGCCGACTGCTTCCACCTTTTTCACGATTTCGTGCCAGGTTTCACGCCTGTGCTCTACCATCAGTGAAGCAACTACTGTCCGATCCGGAAACCTCTTCTTGGTTTCAGCAATCTCCTGGAGGTTCACTTCCAAGGGTCGATCACTGATCAGTTCAATATTATTGAAACCCATGATCCGTTTACCAGAGTAGTGAACCGCTCCGTAGCGTGATGATACGTTACGTGTAGGCTCGTTCGTCAATGTCTTCCACACCACTCCCCCCCATCCCGCCTCAAATGCTCGCTGCACTTGATAACCAGAATTGGTTGGTGGAGCAGAGGCTAGCCAGAATGGATTGGGTGACGTGATCCCCGCCAAATTTATCCGCAGATCTGCCAATATGGACCCCTTCTTTCGTTATTCTTCGATTGATTGGATCTTCTGTAAATGAACATGAATTGAGCGAGCTGCTTTTTTTCCTTGCTGAGCAGCCTCCACCACCATAGCATCCGTTTTACCGCTGCCAAAAATCACATCGCCTGCTGCAAAAACCTTGGGCCTTGATGTTCGGAGTGTTTCAGCATCAACCTGAATAACACCATTTTCGTGTTCCACTTTAAAAGCCTCTATAAGGTGGAACTGCCGCTTTTGCCCAATAGCTTTTATTACGATATCCACTTCCATTGTGTGTTCCGTTCCCGGAACAGGCATTGGTTTACGACGGCCCTTTTCATCCAGTTGGCCCAATTCCATGCGAATGAATTCAATTCCTTTTACCTTGCCCTTATGGCCAAGAATTTTAGTGGGTGACGCTAACCAACGAAACTCCACCCCATCCTGCTTAGCAAATTCAAATTCGAACGGGTAAGCAGTCATCTCTTCTTCCGTTCTTCGGTACACAATCTGTACTTGTTCCGCCCCGAGACGTTTAGAAGCGGTAGCTGCATCAATTGCCGTGTTTCCTGCTCCAATCACCACAACTTTTTTTCCTTTAAGCTCGGTGTTAAGAGGTTTTATTTTCGTACTCTCAATGAAGGTAAGTGCATCGGTGACTCCAAGGAGATTTTCTCCTTGGAGTCCCAATTCAGGTACTTCAGACATACCAACTGCAAGCAACACCGCGTCGTAATCTCGAACTAATTCATTAGGTTGTACATCTTCACCTATTTTAACTTCATATTCGAATCGGACCCCTAAGGAAGCAACTTGCTCAACTTCCCATAAAGAGATTTCCGTTGGTAAACGGAATGATACAATACCATGAGTGTTCAGCCCTCCTGCTTTTTCTTTTGCTTCATATACCGTAACCTGATAGCCAAAACGGGCTAAGTCGCGTGCGGCTGAAAGCCCTGCAGGTCCTGCCCCAACAATTGCTACCTTGTACCCATTATTTGGTTTACAATCCTTTAATAGAACAGCGTTATTTCGTATGGCCCAATCTGTAGCATGACGCTGAAGGAGTCCAATCATAATCGGCCTTGAAGCATCGTTTAATACACAGGCCCCTTCACATAGTTCAGCTGTGGGGCATACCCGAGCACAGCTTGCACCCATAGGATTAGCCTCCATGATAACACGGGCTGATCCGTAAAGGTTCCCCGTAGCAATTTTCTTAATGAAAGAGGGGATATCAATCCCCGTAGGACATGCTTTTACACACGGTGGATCGTAGCAGAACAAGCAACGGTTAGACTCCTCTGAAGCTTCTTTTGGTTTTAATGGGGGAACCACCTCTTCAAACTTTCGTGATAACTCCGGTGGAGGAACAGAAGCTGGATGGTCTGTCATACAATACCTCCTTAGAAAGAAAAATGATAAAATTTGCGTATAAAAAATCCCCCTAAAGTAACCACAGATTTTTTTACAACTTTCTACTTTAAGGGGGGCATATCCGAGTTTTAGAATAGCTTTTTTATTTTTAGCCCTCTTTCTTCGTCGTAAAATCCGGTACGAGCCAATGGATAAGCAATCCGGTAAGGGTGGCGTATGCGATACCTGTATTCGCATATCCAACCCCAATGATGAAGATGATCGCTACGATAACCAGATTTTTCATATTAGCCAAATTAACTTTTTCCTCAATAAGGTGACGAATCCCCATTGCGGCGATCAT
>JAUZQA010000368.1 GCA_030705665.1 Bacillota bacterium | reverse complement strand
TATAATCTTGGTTATAAGCATAAAAGAACTTCACCTTTTGCAGCATTTGAAACCGTCTGGTTAAACCTCTTAAAATTCCCATTCAAAAATTTCACTTTTATATGTAATTTACACCTATATGTTAAAAAATTCAATCATCTTGCCTTACAGAAGTTAAAAAACAAGGAAATTTCGTGCTAAAGAACTATAAATAAGGGCTGTAACTCATGATTAAAACTATTTTAGTATTTTCCTTTTGTGATGTTATTGTGATATGACTGCAATCTATGTAACTTATTTATAATATGGCTGTTCTTTTTATCAGAATATTTTGTGCTAAAATTAAACCAACAACTTAATTGAATGATTGAAATTGGAGGTTTAACAAATGAAAAAGCACGTCTATTCTATACTAGCCGCTGCAACCATTTCTTGCGTAATCAGTACTAGTGTAAACGCCCAAGCGGTAGAGGTAAAAAAAGGAGATTCACTTTGGAAGTTAGCGCAAATACATAATACATCAGTAGAAAACATAAAAAAGTGGAACCATCTTTCAACAGATCTAATCCAACCAGGTGATGTCTTAACCGTTGATACAGACAAGCATTACACCGTGAAGCAAGGGGACACGTTATGGAATATTGCCCTTGATAATCATGTATCCGTCCAAGCATTAATGGAATGGAATCAATTAACGTCAAGTCTTATTCATCCTGGATTAAATTTGGTGATCCATGATGCACCTAGTGGAACGGCAAACACTCAGACAACAGAAACATCGAGTGCTCCCGCACCTGTAAAATCTGTCCAGAAGGTAGCAGCACCTAACCCAGTGAGCCAAAAGGCGGCAGCCCCTGCCCCTGCAGCGGTACAATCGAATGTTTCCAAACAAATCACCGTTAAAGCCACAGCGTATACAGCTTCATGCGGAGGCTGCTCAGGTGTCACAGCAACAGGGATCAATTTAAATGAAAATCCAAATGCCAAGGTTATCTCAGTTGACCCATCTGTTATTCCATTAGGCTCAAAAGTGTTTATAGAAGGATATGGTGTAGCCATTGCAGCCGACACCGGAGGAGCAATAAAAGGGAATAGAATTGATGTTTATATGCCTAGCGAAAGTCAAGCAGTGCAATTCGGGGCTCAAGAAATCACTATTAAAATATTAAATTAAATAAGGTAGCATAAGAAAAGACAGGACACGACTTTGAAGTCATTCCTGTCTTTTCGAATTTGAACAATCGGGACAGTGTCTTGGAAAATTAATACTCTAATAGTCTATGAACTAATCAGATTCAGTATTTTTCCGCGAGAACAAATACGCACCAAATGTTTTTCTTATTGATAACACAATTCCGATTACGATCATATTTGAAAATAATGAACTTCCCCCATAGGTTAAAAAAGGAAGGGAAATTCCTTTAACAGGCATAAGGCCGACAACCATTCCAATATTTTGGAAAATTTGGACGGCCATGCTAAAGACAATTCCTCCACAAATAAAGGTGCCAAATGGGGTCTCGGAAGAAAGCCCAATGGCTACAGTCTTGTAAAGCAGCAGCATGAACAATATAAGGACAATGGAAGCACCCAAAAATCCGCCTTCTTCGGCAACTGTTGAAAAAATAAAATCAGTTGTTTTTTCCGGTATATACACGCTGCCTTTCCCGATCCCGTCACCGCTTAACCCGCCGCTCCCAACTGCTAAAAGCGATCTTTCCGTTTGATATGCCTGATTACTGTTTCCATCTGGATTTAACCATCCTACAATCCGATCCTGCTGGTGTGGGGATAATAATGGAATGACCTGCTTATAAATAATGCTCGGCTGAAAAAAATACAAATACACAAGCGCACCTATAATAAGAGTCGGTACGATGATAAAAACAGCGACTAACTCCTTTTTAATGCCGGATAAATAAAGCATGCTGGCAACGGCAATAAAATAAAGGAAAACCATGCCTGTATCTGGCTGTATATAAACCAACAGTGAAGGGGGGATTGTAATCAGCAAAATTTTTCCAATAATGAGTAAATCCGTTTTCCATGTTCTTTCTACATAAATAGTATTATGTTTAGCTATTAATTTAGCTGCTAAAATAATCAAGGCTATCTTAAAATATTCAGACGGCTGAATCGATCCTATTAAAGGTACATTAAACCATCTTTTAGCTCCAAGGATCTCGGGTGCAAGTGAGCTTGGAGAAAATTTCAAGGCGACAATCATAAAGAATGTCACGATATAGAACGGCCAGGCAATTTGTTCAATTTGATCCATATCAAGTTTAGCTACAAAGAATAAAATTGCAAATCCAATAATGTAATTGATTCCTTGTTTTAACATTAAGTTTTGTGATCCATAGTATCCTGTTTTCTGGCTGCTATAAATAAACGTTAAACTTATAACAAAAAAGGCCAACAAAGTTAGGATTATGGTACCATCTAATCGTTTATGAAAATTTGCTGTCTTCATTTGTCATCACCCAAAACCCTGTTCTTAAAATTTTTAATAAATATTAGAAAAATTATCACCTTAGAAATATAACTTAGTGTTGACAATTCGTCAACAAAATATGACTATATTATTATCTGGATAATTTTCCATTTTCATTTAAATTGAAAAGGTTAATAGTTTTAGACGATGGTTGGAAAGAAATATACGTTGACAAAATATCAATATTTTAGATATATTTTGATATATTCTTTTTATACAAATATAACCGAATAAGAAAGAGAGCAAAAAATGGCCGAAGTCAGAATAAATGATAGCATTGGTGTGATGTTAAAAGAATTATTGGAACAACAGTCCTTATCAATGAGGCAATTTAGTAAACATACTGGAATCGATACAGCCACAATTTCAAGAATCATAAACGGAAAACGCAAAGCAAATCTGCAACACTTGCAAAAGTTTGCCGATTGTCTTGGGGTTGCTATTACGGATTTTTTTATCGAAGAAGGGGATGTTCCCGAAAAGAAGGAAGATCAGCAATATTCCGATGACATCTATTCGTCTGTTGACAGCATTCAGACCATTTTGGAATCGACAAAAATCTACGACAAAAAGTTTACAATTGAAACGGTGGAACAACAATTAGCTTCCTATCAGCAATTTGCTCAAACTGAAAAGGGAAGTGAAACCATTGCGAACAGATTTGAAGAGAAGCTTCAGGCAGTGGGAGGGATAGGTCCTTCCATTGAGCATTTAAAAGATATGTATTTAAAATTTAGTATGAAGAAGGGGTCAGGATATGAATTAGCCCTCATGGGAGCCGCCCTCATGTACTTTATTTCACCGATTGATGTCATTCCGGATTACATTTTCCCAATTGGTTATTTGGATGACGCCATTGCTGTCAAAATTGTTTTAGAATTGTTGTCAAAAGTAATCGTAAAAGGCCCAAAAGCTAATAAACTTTTATAAAATAACAATAAAATGAAAAGATTTATAGGAAATAGCAGTGTCTTTGTTTAAAGCAAATTCTGTTATGCAGGTAAAGAAAGGAACAGGTAAATGGATATTTCAAGATCGACTCATAAGAAGAAAAAAAGGCTGAGACCTCGTTATGTTCGGATCAGTCTTCTATCTTTGCTCATTATTTTGATTGCTGGAGGAGTATATTTTTTAAATGTTTACAAGAATGTTGCTAACGCCGTCGATAAAATGTATAAGCCTCTTTCTGGAAAAAGCACTCCTAAAGTGGAATTCAACCATTTAAAACCAATCTCCATCTTAATGGTCGGGGTTGATGAACGTCCTGGGGATAGCGGCCGTACGGATTCAATGTTATTGATGACGATTAATCCAAAAACAAAAACTACCAATCTTCTTAGTATTCCACGCGATACGCGTACAATGCTCATCAATAAAAATAATCCAAGCAAAGATCGATTGGATAAAATTAATGCTGCATACGCCTATGGCGGAATAGAAGAAAGTATAAATACAGTAGAAAACTTTTTGAATGTACCAGTGGATTACTATATCAAAGTGAATATGGCAGGCTTCAAAGACATCGTGGATGCGGTAGGTGGAATTGACGTAAATAATAAATATGAATTTGAGTTGGATGGAGTTACCCTCCAAACAGGTCCACAGCACTTAAATGGTATACAAGCACTTGAATACGCGCGGATGAGACATCAAGACCCGAGAGGTGATTTTGGACGTCAGGAAAGACAACGCGAAGTTATTACGAAAATCATCAATAAGGGCAAATCACTTCAAACCTTAACCAATTACAATAATATTCTTAAGGCTCTTGAAAATAACATTCAAACAAACTTTACTTTAAATGACATGATTGCGATCCAGTCATCCTATAAACCAGCTGCTGCAACCATTAATAAAATTGAAATTAAAGGAAATGACGATACGATTAATGGAATCTATTACTATCATGTTGATGATCAAGAAAGACAAAGTCTCTCAGATCTTATGCGTGAGTCACTCGGTCTATCAACCGATCCTGTGGCAAAAATTAACCTTGGTATTGAATCAAACGTTAATAGCGGCTATCAAAGCACTACCAGCCATACCATCAATCGTACTTCAGGCTATATAAATAAAACACAGCACACTTATTTAAACAACAATAAGGTTAATGTAAATAGCAAAAGCTAAAGAGGTTAGCCTCGAGTAAAATGAACGTTCAATTCCTGACCCAGGTATATGATAGTTTGCGAACCATCCGAAGATGTATCCGGATGGTTCTTTAGATTGTCGAGAAAGGGGTATTT
>JAUZQA010000367.1 GCA_030705665.1 Bacillota bacterium | reverse complement strand
GATAATGTTATTCTTTAAAAGAATTATTTTTGTTCGGTGTTAAGGATAGTAGAAGTCTAAACTTTTTGTCTTGATGATCACTGAGAGCAAGGATAGTATTACATTGTGTTTACACATTTAGGAGGCAACAAACATGGAAAATGGTAAAGTAAAATGGTTTAATGCAGAAAAAGGTTTCGGATTCATCGAACGTGAAGGTGGAGACGATGTATTCGTTCATTTCTCAGCGATCCAAGGCGACGGTTTCAAATCTTTAGACGAAGGTCAAGCAGTTACTTTTGAAATCGTTGAAGGTGCTCGTGGACCACAAGCAGCTAACGTACACAAAGCTTAATCAAATAACAAGAAGACAGATTCTTACAAAAGAGTCTGTCTTCTTTTTTTTGAAGGCTCTGTTAAAGGATATTGTTGATTTTTTTACGTGTTGATTGGAGCGGAAGGCACTTGACTCCTCGAAAATGCTATCGCATTTCCTTCGTGCGTGGGCGGATTCGAAGATGTTATTCATGTCCTGCGGGAGTACGGGGCAGGGGAGACCCCACAGGCGCCGAGGAGGCTCCCCGGCTCGCCCGCGGAAATCAACACCCAATTTTAACAGAGCCCTTTTGAAAAAAATAAAATACCCCGCTCAAGAATGAGCGGGGCACCTTAAAGCTTAGATAAAACAGTTTGAAAAACGGTAAACCTAGTGTAACACACTATTACGATAAAACCTAATCTTAAGGACAAAAAGGTCAGAAACTATTGTTAATTTCTAAATAACATATCATAAGATATCGAGATTAATTCATCTAAGTGACCGAGAATTTGATTTTGTTTTCCTGTGGATAAAGTTGAAATGCTCGAAAGGATTTCTTTTCTTTTCTTTTTTATCCGATTTGCAGCATCAACCACTTCTTTGTTCTTTAAAGTATTTAAATCACTTTCAAATTGGGTAATATGTGTTAAGTAGGTTAACAATATTCTTCCATTTTCTGTGGTAGTATCCAACCATGTTTCTTTTAGACTTTTCAAGTGTGCCCCTTTTTGAGAAATCCGTTCCATGATCGCCATCAGATCTTTTGTAGACCGTGATAAACGAGCTAGTTCCGTAACAACGACCGTATCATCCGCGCGAAGAAACTCGATCATACGATTCAACTCCGGGCGATTCCGCTGGGTACCGCTTATATTCTCAAGAAAAATTTGATCACATCCGAAGTCTCCGAGTTGCTTCTTTTGAGCCAAATTTTGATCAACTTTAGATACACTCATATAACCAAACTTCAAGTTTTTCGTCTCCTTTACAAAATATTGTATTTAAATATCCCCAAAATTGGTGGTTTTTTTATGCAAGTTAACTAGTTTAAAATCTTCATTTGTGAAAACTACTGCCGTCTCTTCGTAGTCAAATAACCTCCATGCGAATTTATCATGTTATACCATTAGTCTATGTAGGTATTTTCTTATGCGGACTAGTTCGTATACCTATTTTTGTATGCCATTGAACAAACCATTGAAAGAAAAAAGACCGAAAGTTTTTCATAGAATGAAACAAACAAACGGCAAAATGGGGTTGTTTTCCTAGTAAATGATTTGTTTAACAGCTTTAAAAATGAAGCAGAACAAATAGAAAAGGTTCATAGTATTTTCACAATAAATGTGAAACATTTCACATAAAGGTGATATACTCTTTGTTGTTAACATGATAATGATAAAAACCACTTTTATTTGATATTGATTTTTGAAAGGAGATTATCAGAATGAACAACAATACAAAAAAAGGTTATTTTATGCTGGCTGTTTTATGGTTGTCATATGTAACCTTTGCAATGAACTGGGTGGCCGGCTCTTCTTTGACACCGCAAATCACCAAAACCTTTTTTGGTGGACCCGTGGATCCACTCATTTCCCAATTAGTAAATTACTCAATTACTACGGCTCGCGTATTTGCCAATATATTAGCAGCGGTTATTTTAATGAAATTAGGTCCAAAAAAAGCAGCTGGGACCGCAATTGGATTGTTAATCATGGGTCTTGTTGCTATCTATCTGCCGAATTACTGGGCCTATACAGCAGCAAGAATGGTAATGGCTGTCGGCGGATCGATGGTGATTGTCTATATGAACCCTGTTGTGGCTCACTATATTACAAACTCAAAAAGCAAACTGCGTATGAATGCAGCCAATACCGTTGCCTATAATGCAGGTGCCTTTATTGTAGCGGTCTTATTTACAATTTTTGCTAAACAAATGGTAGTAAACTGGCGATTAACGTTAACTTTTTTTGCCGCTTTAACGATTTTGTTTTTTGCCGGATGGCTGTGGAAAGCGGAGAATTTTGAAACGAAAGAAAGTAATGATGGAACAGGGGAGGCATATGGCTATAAAGATGCCTTAAAAGATGGATTTCTCTGGCGCTACGGCATGGCGTTTGCTTCCTTTTTAACCCTATATGTGTTATCGCTTGTGAGCTTTAAAGCTGTTTTTGAACAATATACCTTATTAAATGGCTCTGTTACGAACTTGTTGATATCAGGATTTGGAATTGTGGGCACATTTGCAGGAATTCGGATTGGAAATAAGGGAGTACCGCGAAAGCCGATCCTAATGCTAAGCGGGATTGCGATGGTTGGTGCATTTGCCTTGGCTTTAGTCTTTGCCAATCAACTACCATACCTTTCTTATACTTTGATCGCAATTTCTGGGTTTGCAATGTATATTCAATACCCGATCTTTTTGAATCTTCCTCATGAATTAAAAGGAATGACGGCACAAAGATTAACGATTATGTTCGGTTTGTTCTGGGCGTTGGCTTATGCTGGTCAAACCGTCGCTACTATTATTTGGAGCTATATTTTAGGAACTTCCGGCTACACACCTGCCATGATTTTCTTTATCGCAGTCTCAAGTGTATATATCTTTTTGGTTGCTACTTTCCCGGAAACAAGACCATCGGAAGCCGTAACAAAGAGAAGAATAGCCTTGTAAGCAAAATTTTTAAGTGCCAGGTACTCCAGAAGGGCAATTGCCTTTCTGGGGTGTCTGGCACTAACTTTTTAGCTTGACAATAATAATGAAAAACGAAGGAAATAAAGTATAATCAAAATAAAACATGTAGGTGATAAGGTATGACAGAATTCTGGGAATCAAGTTTTATCAAAAATCAATTGATGTGGGGATTTGAACCTTCAGACTCGGCAATCTTGACAAAGGACTTTTTCCTTGAAAAGAAAGTGAAGGATATTTTAATTCCTGGGATTGGATATGGAAGAAACGCAAAGATTTTTATCGATAACGGAATTAAGGTTACAGGTATTGAGATTTCAAAAACAGCGATTGATTTGGCAAAGCAAAATGGGCTTAGTATGAACATTTTTCATGGTTCGGTAACGGAAATGCCTTTTGATCACAAACTCTATGAAGGTATATTTTGTTATGCACTTATTCACTTATTGAATAATCGTGACAGAGAAAAGTTTATTAAAGATTGCTATAACCAGTTAAAACCAAATGGCTATATGATTTTTACGTCTATTTCAAAAAAAGCCCCCATGTTTGGAAAGGGCAAACAACTGGGTAAAGACTATTTCGAGACAAAAGATGGGGTAAAAATGTTTTTTTATGATTCTGAATCGATCAAACAAGAATTTGGAAAGTATGGACTGATCGAAATTTCAGAAATCGATGAACCACATAAGAATATGGAAAATAAACCTCCATTTACATTCTTAATGGTGAAATGCCAAAAAGCATAATTGTGACTGTAACGGGTTTTTATCTTATGGAGAAAATATCATAGCTGGATTCTTCCTTTTCACCGAAAAAAAGGGGGAGCATGGGCACAATAAGTATTGGATTCTTCCCATTCCACGGAAAAGTAGATGGGCACGGGCAGAATAAGTACTGAATTCTTCCTTTTCTCCAAGAAAATGAGGGAGCATGGGCACAATAAGATTGCTTATATTAAAATATAGTTATAGTAAAACTTAAAAAGTATAGTCATCTCGGTTTGAGAAGACTATTTTTCATGTATTAATTGTTCAACTGCGGGTATGTCAGCAGGAGCCCATTTAAGAGATTTTAAATTCTCTTTTTTTAGCCAAATCAACTTTGAATGTTCATTTGGTTCTGGTGTACCTTCAACAACCTTACATTTAATCGACATCAAATTAATGATAAACGTTTCATACTCATGGGTGTTATCATTAAAAATTTCTTTGTGTGTTTCAATTTTACAGTCCAATTCTTCATGGATTTCTCTTTTTAAAGCTGAGAAAAAATCTTCATTTTCTTCAACTTTACCACCAGGAAATTCCCACTTGTTTGGTATGGACATATCTGGGGACCTTAAAGCACAAAGAATTTCATTTTGTTCATTTTCAATAATTGCAGCAACTACTTTAACTAGCTTTTTCATGGTAGCCTCCATATCCTATTATAGGATTAATAATAGCATTATTACTTCAAAAATATTATAAAGAAAAAACTTTCTGTTGCAGGATCACAAAATCGATGTTATAGTAATAAAGCTGATTCGTTAACAGCTAAAAAAAATATTAAAAACAAAATATTTTTCGTAGAAGTTGACAACAACGAATTGGTGTGTTAAGATAATAAATGTCGCTAAGACAAATGATTATTGTTCTTTGAAAACTAAACAAACAAAAACGTCAACAATAAACAATAGTGAAGCAAGTCTTCACTAGCCAACGTAACATTTATGAGCTAACTCATACTCTT
>JAUZQA010000366.1 GCA_030705665.1 Bacillota bacterium | reverse complement strand
CGGTTTTACAAATGATCAATTTTATAATTTGTCTGAAGGTGCCGCAGAAGGAATGATCCATGTTAGTTATTTTGAACCGGGTGCATACAATTATTTTCCAGATTCAAAAAGCTTTGTGGAAAATTACAAAAAAGCATATGGCGTGAATCCTGATATGTACGCAGCAAGCGGTTATGAAGCGATGTATATACTTGCTGATGCAATTAAAAAAGCAGGTTCCGATGACAGAGAAGCAATTAAGAAGGCAATGGCTAAATTAAAAAATTTACCAGGTGTTACAGGTCCAACGACGTTCGATCAGAATGGACAAGCCAAAAAGAAAATGCTATTTGTAAAAGTTCATAACGGTACACGTGTTCCGATCGGGGAATCGAAGTAACTTCATTTAGGTGGGATTCATAATGGGTCTCACCTTAATTAAAAGAAGGAGGCAAATCATGATAGAGTTTTTGCAGCAAACATTAAATGGACTTGTACTGGGAAGCAGTTATGTATTAATCGCTTTAGGTTTGACCATGATCTTTGGAATGTTGAATATCTTAAATTTTGCTCATGGTGAGCTGTTAATGGTTGGAGCATTTGTCACTCTTGGAATTGCTACAGGGTTAAACGTGCCTTACTTGGCAGCCATTTTTATTGCTATGGTTGCGGTTGGTGTCCTTGGATTAGTTCTGGAGCGAGTAGCATTTCGGCCGTTGCGAAAAGCTGATGGCATTAATTTGCTTGTTACATCCCTCGCTGTTTCTATTCTTTTACAAAATTTAATGCAAATTATTGTTGGCCCAGATCCTCGAAATATCGTTTCTCCATTTTCAAAAATTAATTTTAATTTAGATGGGGTTACTTTAAATGGTCACCGACTATTTATCTTCATTTTTTCTTTTATCATTATTTCCATTCTCTATTTTGTCATCCAGCGGACGAAAATCGGTATCGCTATGAGGGCGTGTGCAATTGATATGGAAACAGCACAGTTAATGGGTATTAAAGCAACCACTGTTATCGTTACCACCTTTGCAATAGGTTCAGCTTTGGCAGCTTCTGCTGGTGCACTTCTTGCTCCGATCTTTAGCGTGTATCCCACAATGGGAGTAATGAGTACAATGAAGGCGTTTGTAGTTGTACTGCTTGGAGGAGTTGGAAATATTCCTGGTGCCATTCTTGGCGGTTTAATTATCGGATTGGTAGAAACCTATGCAGCTGGTTATATTTCTTCAGAGTATAAAGATGTATTTGCCTTTATCATCATGATTCTTATTTTGTTGTTTAAGCCAGAAGGATTATTTGGAAAAAATGTACAGGAGAAGGTATGATGAAAACTAAACTAATTTCCTATCTATGCGGTCTAATAGTATTGTTCTTTGTTCCGGTTTTATTTCCAAATGATTATTTTATCCATATCCTTGTTGTCGGTGGGATTAATATTTTACTTGTACTTAGCTTAAATATCATTGCCGGATTTACTGGCCAAATTTCCCTTGGGCACGCAGCCTTTTACGGGATCGGAGCTTATGCATCAGCCATTTTATCCTTGAAAGGAACTCCTGTTTATCTCTCTATTTTGTGCGGGGCCTTAATCGCCGGATTGATCGGCTTTTTGATTGGTTATCCATTCTTAAGGCTGCGCGGTCACTTCTTTGGTATCGGTACTTTGGGATTTGGTGTCATTGTCTATCTGGTATTAAATAACTGGACAGAGCTTACCAATGGGCCAATGGGATTAAGCGGCATACCTGCACCGGAGGCAATTGGAGCGATCGATTTTACTTCAAAAGCACATTACTATTACTTAGGCTTGATCTTGATTTTACTCATTGTTTATATCTCCAATCGAATGAAATCGACAAAGATGGGCCGTGCCTTATTAGCCATTCGTACAGATGAAATTACCGCAAGTGCCATGGGAATTAATGTGGCCTATTACAAAGTATTGGCGTTTATATGGAGTGCAGCCATCGCCGGGTTAGCAGGGGCACTGTATGGTTGCTTTATCCAGTTTTTAAGCCCTGAAACCTTTAATTTATCGATGTCCATTAACATACTTTTAATGTTACTGATTGGTGGTATAGGCAGCGTATTAGGCTCTGTCCTTGGTGGATTATTTATAACCCTGTTAACGGAATACTTACGGCCCTTCGCTGAATATCAGATGCTCATCTATTCGATTTTAATTATTATTATTGTTTCGTTTGCCCCTAAAGGCTTAAAAGGCTTGATTGTAAAAACAAAAGGAATTTTCACCGCTAAATTAAAAGGAGTAGAAGTAGAAGGAGGCAATGCCAATGAGCCAGTACATCCTACAAACTGACCAGTTATCAATTAAATTTGGTGGAATTGTTGCGGTGAACCAAGTTAGTCTTTCTGTTAAGCCTGGAATCATATTTGGATTAATCGGCCCAAATGGTGCAGGTAAAACAACCATGTTTAATTTACTGACAGGAATTTATAAACCAACTGACGGGAAGATCTTCTTTAAAGGTGAGGACATTACAGCATTAGGACCGCATAAGGTTTCTTCCCTTGGCATTTCTCGAACTTTTCAAAATATACGATTATTAAAGGATCATACCGTCTTTGAAAATATTATGTTGGCCTCACATTCCAACCTGAGCTACAAATTTATCGATGCGCTTTTTTATACAAAAAAATATAAATCTCAAGAAAACGATAAAAAGAAACTTGTAAAAGAGCTTCTTGAAAAATATGAAATGACACATCTTAAAGAACTGAATGCAAATGATCTGCCACAAGGAATTCAGCGGAAAATTGAAATTGTTCGGGCGATCGCAACCGGTGCCGAGCTTATTTTCCTTGATGAACCTGCTGCCGGTTTGAATCCAGTGGAAACAGATGAGTTGATGGATTTAGTCAAAAAATTGAAAGAAGAAGGCAAAACCATTTTCTTAATTGAACATGATATGAAATTAGTAAAAGGAATTTGTGATGAAATTACAGTTTTAAACTTTGGTAAAAAGATAGATCAGGGAACATATGAAAAAGTAATATCCAATCCGGAAGTTGTTGAGGCGTACTTGGGAAGGAGGAAACAACATGCTCACGGTTAAAAACCTTCAAGTAAATTACGGAAGTGTCCAAGCATTAAAGGATATTTCGATTGAAGTCAAACAAGGAGAAATTGTAACACTGATTGGTTCAAATGGAGCAGGTAAATCAACCTTACTCAAAACAATTTCTGGTCTTATTCGTCCAAAGCAAGGAAGCATTACATTTGAAGGAAAAGACCTTACTAGCATTCCTCCTGAAAAAATTGTCAGTATTGGAATTTCTCATGTACCGGAAGGAAGAAGAATTTTTAGCGGAATGACCGTTATGGAGAATTTAAGAATTGGTGCCTATCAAAGAAAAGATAAAAAAGGGATCGAAAAGGATCTGGAGGAGGTCTTCTCGCTCTTCCCAATATTAAAAGACCGGAAGAATCAAGACGCGGGAACATTATCTGGCGGGGAGCAGCAAATGCTGGCAATTAGCCGCGCTCTGCTGGCAAAACCTAAGCTAATCATTCTCGATGAACCTTCATTAGGGTTAGCTCCCGTTATTATTGACAAGGTTTTTGAATTTATTGAAAAAATTAGAGATACAGGGATTACGATTTTGTTAGTTGAACAAAATGCTAATCTTGCCTTAGAAGTTTCCGAGCGTGCCTATGTACTCGAAACAGGGGAAATTAAACTTACAGGAGAATCTTCGGAACTATTGAAGGACGAGCAAATTATGAAAGCATACTTAGGCTCATAAAATGAATCTTTTACTAAAGTTTTCGGAAGGGTGAAAAGAGATGGGAAATGTAAAAGTGGCTGTGGTTCAGATGGATCCCAAGTTGGGGGAAATTCAAGAGAACCTTCAGAAAACAGTTTCGTTTGTAAACGAGGCTGGCAACAATGGTGTTAATCTCATTGTTTTTCCAGAATGTTCCTTAACGGGATATTGCTTTGAAAGCAGAGAAGATGCCCAAAATCATGCCCTTACTGTTGGAGCTGAATGGAACGTACAATTAATTGCTGAAGCAAAAAAATTCAATTGTACCATTGTTGTTGGCCTAGTTGAAGGTGATGGTGAACATCTTTATAATTCTGCACTTGTGATTGGTCCAAATGGTAATCATGGCATTTATAGAAAATCCCATCTTTCGGAATTGGGTGTTGATAATTTTATCGAAACAGACGATCAACCATATTCCTTAATCGAAACTGAATTTGGAAAACTCGGGGTTTTAATTTGTTACGATCTTCGCTTTCCCGAGTTAGCAAGGATTTTGTCCCTACAAGGTGCAGATGTTTTAGTACACATTACCAATTTACCATTGACCGGGTCATCACAGGTAGACATTTTACTGCCTGCAAGAGCAGCTGAAAACCATGTTTATGTTCTTTCTTCCGATCGCGTGGGTGAGGAGAAGGGATATCAATTTTTAGGTCGCAGTACGATTTATGATGTGGATGGAAAAGTATTGGAAGAAGCAAATGATCAGGACGAAATGATTATCTATGCGGTTTTGGATTTCAATAAGTCAAAAGAGAAAGATGTCTTTTATCCGCCTGAGCCTGGGAAACCGGGAAACCACAAGAATAAATTATTTAAATCAAGAAGACCTGAACTATATTCCTCATTAACAAATAAATATGAATAACAGAAGGTGAGCACTTGTTGACTTTAACGGTAGATCATAAACGACTTTTGCAATCTATTAAAGCAAGTTCAATTATT